>JBDRTL010000064.1:0-6222 GCA_043824045.1 Bacillota bacterium | reverse complement strand
CCATCCCGTAATTCTCGCATTCCAGCGCCAGATACAGATCATTTTTATGTCCGTTGGCCGCTTTTGAGATAACCAGCGATCCCGGCGTGCCGTCGGCAAAGCGCATCAGAACACAGGCGGTATCCTCGGTATCGATGGCATGAGCCTGCCCCTGCGCGTCTGTGCGCACCGGATAATGGATCGTCAGGTCCGCCATCACAGAAGATACGGGCTGTCCCAGCACGCAGCAGGTCGTATCAATCCAATGAATGCCGATATCGTTAATCGCCCGTGCGATGCCTGTGTTTTCCATCCGGTGGGACCAGTCGGAAGACCGAGAACCCGACTCCTGAAGATAGCGGCCGAATACCAGCAGCGGCCGTCCCGCCAAACCCTTCAGAAATCTTGCGCGCATTTCCTGCACGGGGGCGTTGAGGCGGTACTGATGGTTCAGCCCGTGCGCCAGTCCGCTGTCTGCAGCCAGCCGCCACACCGCCCGAGCGCCAGCAGCGCTTGATGAAAGCGGTTTTTCGCAATAAACGTGTTTGCCGGATTGCAGAGCGGCAAGGTTCACCGCGTCATGCATGGCATTGGGCGTACAATTGTGAACGGCGTCGATCGCAGGATCAGCCAGAAGTGCCCGCCAGTCGGCATAGACTTTGGGTACGCCCAGGCGCGATTGTGCCACGCGTAAGTTTTCGGCGTTCGCATCGCATAATGCTACGATTTCCACCGCCGGAACGCGCCGGAGCGCATCGATATGCTGCGAACCGATAAATCCCAAACCAATCACAGCTACCCGATAATGACGCATGCTTTGTCCTCCACGGATGCCATCTTCTGGATGCTTCGCTGCTCTCGATTTCATTATAGGCGGCAGGGCGGGAAACACAATATACAGGTTTGTGGATTTTGCTTATAAATTCATGAATCTGGAGTATAGACGAACGCTGCCGCCGGTTCTACAATGGGGGCACAGCAAACGTTCATTTTGGGAGGGAAAGCATCAAATGCTGAATTATCATCTCAAAATCGGCCTTGCGCCAGTACGGCGGGACGTATCGCCGCGCCCCGGCATCTTCAACTGGGAGAAGGCGGAGGTACGCGGACGCCAAATTGTGGAGTATATCGAAACACATTTCGCATCCGATACGGTCTCCTTCGTGGATCTCAAGGGAATTAATCCCGTGGATGTGATGTACTCGGAGATGGATGGGGGAAATGTGATCGAACGGTTCCATGCCGAGAAGGTGGATGCCGTGCTGATGATCAATTGCAATTTCGGCAACGAGGAAGTCTCCGCACAGGTTGCCCGCGGCGTGGGTAAGCCGGTATGCATATGGGCGCCGCTGGACGACGAATTCACGCCCGACGGCATGCGCTTTACCGACAGCCAGTGCGGGATTTTCGGCGTCAGCCGCCAATTGCAGCGGTTTAGCATTCCGTTCAGTTTTATCGAGACCTGCACGGTGGACAGCGATGTTTTCGCAAAGAGCTTTGTGAAGTTTCTTTCGGTCAGTTGCATGCTGAAAAACTTCAGCGGCATGCGCATCGCGCAGGTCGGCATGCGGCCCAAGCCCTTTTGCTCGGTGATCTTTAACGAGGGGGAACTGATGCAGCGTTTCGGGCTGCAGGTGATCCCCGTCAACCTCGCGGTAATCATCGACAAGTACAACAAAATCCTTACAGAAAACGACGCGGAACTGGAAAAAGGGAAGGATTTGCTGCTTTCCCGCTATGAAATGGACGATCTCACCCCGCCGTTGCTAAAAAAAGTGTACGCCTTTGTTCTGCTCTATCAGTGGCTGTTTAAAACATACAACGTACAGGCCGTTTCCGCCGAATGCTGGACGGCGATGCAGCTGGCCGTAGGCGCGATGCCCTGCACCGCATACAGTATCCTGGCGGATATGGGGTATATCATCTCCTGCGAAAGCGACCTGCACGGCGTGATTACCATGGCGCTTTTAAGCTGCGCCAGCATGGGCACCAGGGTTCCCTTCTTCGGCGAATTCACCGTGCGCCATCCGGAGGAGCAAAACGGTGAATTGCTGTGGCACTGCGGGCCGTTCGCGTACAGTCTGAAAAAGGAAGGGGTTCCCGCCAAAGAGGTGAACATGCGCCAGTGGTTCCAGGTGAAGGATGGGCAGTTTACCGTTGCCCGCTTTGATCAGGACGATGGAAAATACAGCCTGCTGGCAGGCACCTGCCAATCTACAGATGGCCCCTACACCTTCGGCACCTATCTGTGGGCGAAGTTTAAAAACCTCGCTGCCTGGGAACGCAAGCTGGTGGAAGGTCCCTACATTCACCATATGGCCGAAATCGAAGGCGACTACACCGATGAGCTGCGCGAATTCTGCAAGTTTGTACCCGCGCTCACGCTGGATACGGTGGAGGAATGATCATTCTTCCGGATTTCCGTTTGTCCGGCTGCCGGAAACAGGCGGATATGGCAGGCGAAGGTTTTTCGTAAACCGTTACAAAATAAGGCTTCTCCTGCCTGGAGAAGCCCCAGCCTGTTGAAAAAACCCAATCTGCGTTGTCAGCTTATTGCGGCCTCGCACCGCTCTTCGTTTATGCGAGGCTACGCGCTTCATTTGCTCCGCAAATTTCTAGCGCTAGTCGAGCAAAGCTCTCCCTATTCGGGATGTCAAGGGGCATCACTTACAAACGAGTAAGCTCAACCCCTTGCCACCCTTGCTTCCTCGCATCTCAGGCTTTTTGAACAGGCTGGCAGAGTGTCTGCAAAACGAAGTTTTTTGGCACTCTGAGGCTTCTCCTGCCGGGAGAAGCCCTTTATGCAAAAACGAGGAAATTTTTCTAGAGGATTGTAGAATATCTACTTATATGCTATGATAATCATGAAATTTATCAACATATCCCGAAAGGTAAGAGATTGATATGCTCACTGATCTGAACACCGTACTGAGAGTAGCGGAGGAAAAACAATGCGCGATTCCGGCATTCAACGTCTATAACGCCGAAACGGCTATGGGCGTGCTTTACGCGGCGGAGGAAGCAAACGCCTGTGTGATCGTGCAGATGTACAGCCGTTTGTTTTTCGGCGGCGAGGCGGAATTCATAGCGCCGTCCATTGTTGCCGCCGCCCGGCGCTCCAATGTAAAAGTAACGTTTCATCTTGACCATGGCGCGGACGACGAAGCCGTGGTGAAGGCGCTCCGGTTTGGCTGCACCGGCATCATGCGCGACGCGAGCGCCTTGCCGTTTGAGGAAAATGTAGCTGCAACCAAAAGGATAACGGACATGTGCCATGCGGTGGGCGTACCCGTGGAAGGAGAACTGGGACATATCGGCGTCGCTAAAGACGGCGTAAGCACCGAGTATACCCGGGTGGACGAGGCCGTAGAGTATGTGAAACGCACAGGTGTGGATGCGCTGGCAGTCCTCGTTGGCACCGCCCATGGGCATTACCGGCAGGCACCTGTAATCGCCGTAGAGCGCATCCGCGAAATTAAAAAAGCCACGGGGATTCCCCCGGTGCTTCACGGCGGCAGCGGCGTGCCGGACAAGCAGATTATCGCGGCCATACAGGCGGGTATCCGCAAGATCAATTTCGGCACGGACGTTTGCTATGCGTTTTTGGATGAAGTATTTCGCACCGGCAGAGACCTGGTTGCCGTGGATATGTTTATGAAAAAGCCCATACAGGCGGTGAAGCGCTTCGCGCTGGAGAAAATCCGCCTTCTGGGCGCGGAGGGCAGCAATGCGTAATTCCCAATCCTGCGGAAACAAGTCGTATCCAGAGGTCGTCGGCATCGGTTCCAGTGTTTATGACATCCTCATGGTCACGAGCGGGTTTCCGGTTGAAGACACGAAAATGGAAGGTACGGAAACCATTGTGCAGGGCGGCGGCCCTTGCGCAACGGCGCTGGTCGCCGCGTCCAGGCTGGGCGTGTCCTCCGCCTATATGGGCACCATCGGGGGCGATTCATTCGGCCGTTTTATGCTTGACGACTTGGAAAAGTGGGGCGTCAGCACCCGATATGTGCGCACCGTGCCAAATGCCGTATCTTTCCATGCCGCGGTGCTGCTCAACCGGCAAAACGCCAGCCGCACCTGCATCTGGAACCGGGGCACGGTCGAGCCGCCCAGAGAAACCGACGTCGATCTGGAGGTGCTCCGCCATATCAAAGTGTTGCATCTGGACGGTCACATGACGGATGCTGCCCTGTTCGCGGCGAAGCGATGCCGCGAACTGGGCGTGAAAGTGAGCCATGACGCGGGCGGCCTGTATTCTGGGGTGGAACAGCTGATGCCCTATGTGGATTACCTGATCCCATCCGAGGAATTCGCGCTGAAAGCCACGGGGGCAGGGAACGCCGAAGATGCGGCTTACAAGCTGATGCGGACCTATCATCCGGAGATTCTGGTGCTCACGCAGGGCGTGCGCGGCGGAATTCTGCTGGACGAGAAGGGCTTGCGAAGATACGACAGCTATCCGGTGGACGTCGTCGATTCCAACGGTTCCGGCGATACGTTCCACGGCGCGTTTGTCGCCGCGCGCATCAAAGGAATGGACGCAGACAGCGCATGCAGATACGCCAGCGCCGCAGCCGCCATCAAATGCACGCGCCTTGGCGCGCGCTACGGCATGCCTAACGACGCGGAGTGCCGCACATTCCTCCAGGAGAGAGGGGTTGCATTATGAGCATTGTTACCATTCGCAGCGAGGCACTGACGGCCGTGATTTCCACATTGGGTGCGGAACTGCAGTCGATACGCGACGTAAACGGCGTGGAAAGATTATGGCAGGGCGATCCGCAGTACTGGGCAGGCCGCGCGCCGATCTTGTTCCCGGTAGCGGGCGGTTTCCGGGACGATGTCTACGAACTCAACGGCAAGCGTTACTCCATGCCAAAGCACGGGTTTGTGCGGAAACTGGAGTGGCGGGTGGAATGCATGCAGGGGAACGCCGTGACTTTTCTGACGAATCAGACGTATGAAGGGTTCCCGTTCCTATATCAGCTTCGCGCCCGCTTTGCCCTGAAGGATTCTGCGCTTTCGGTGACCTATGATGTCGCAAACTGCGGCCAATGCACTTTTTATTTCGGCATCGGCGCACACGAAGGCTATGCAACCCCGGAGGGCATCGAGGCCTACTCTATCATCTTTGACGAAGAGGAAACGTTGGAAAACTATGAATTGAAAGGCAACCTTATTTGCAGAAAACCGGTCATCCTGGTGGAAAACACGCGGGAGCTGCCGCTTTTGTATCGGTATTTCAATGTAGACGCATTGGTATTCCCAACGCTGAAAAGCCGCGGAGTGACCCTGCGCAGCAAGCTGCACAACCGCAAGATACGCGTGGATTTCCCTCAGCACGATACCCTGATTCTCTGGACAAAACCGGATGCGGGTTTTATTTGCATCGAGCCCTGGTGCAATGCGCCGGATTTTGTGGATGCCGATATGCGCATCGACTGCAAGCCGGGCTTTATCAGGCTGGCACCCAGCGGAATCGCCGCGCGCAGACATACGATCACGGTAAAATAACCCGGTTTTATGCCTGCGTTTCATAGAGTGAGGAGGACGAACGGGGATGGACGTACTGCATTCACTCCAAGCGAAAAACCCGAACTTGCCGATGGTTTCGGTGTTCGATCCGGCGTTTCGGCGCTATGGCCGGGTGGTGGATTATGATTCGTCCGCACTGCTTGCCGCCTGTGAGCAGGTTGCCGTAATGCCCGAAACGGGCAGCCGGTATGTGCCCGCCATGCCGGAACTGGAAGCTTTGCCTTCGTTTCATCACGCGCGGCATGCGCTTCGCGGGGAGGGCAAATGCCAGATTGGGTGCTGCTGGGGCTACAACACAAAGCTCAGCTGCCTGGAGTACCACCGCGCCAGCGAGCATAACGTCGCCGTGAGCGATCTGGTGCTGTTGCTGGCGGCGCAGCAGGACATGGAGGGTTGGGAACTGCCCGAAGGCAAAATAACCGGGTTCTATGTTCCAAAAGGAACGGCGATTGAGGTGTATGCAACGACGCTGCATTTCTGTCCCTGCCAGACGGATGACAGCGGTTTCCGCTGCATTGTCATCCTGCCCCGCGGCACCAATCTGCCGCTGGAAGAGCCGCGGCCGGAGAATGACGACGGCAGACTTTTATGGGCGAAGGACAAGTGGCTGATTGCCCATCCGGAGAATGCGAACGTTGTCCGGCGGGGCGCATCTCCCGGCATTCACGGCGCGAATGACAATAGTAAGGATTGAGGAGAGATATC
>JBDRTL010000063.1:0-4332 GCA_043824045.1 Bacillota bacterium | reverse complement strand
GTCCACGATATTCGTGTCTCCGGCAAAATCATAACCCCATACGTTCAGTAAAAGATCGTCGCGGGTAACGGCCGTTCGGTCGTTCACCCACAGGTAATGCAGCAGGTCAAATTCCTTTTTGGTCAGGGAAATAGGCTGATCATCATAGCTCACGGAGTAGCTGGCGGCATTCAGGGTCAGTTTGCCTGCGGTCAAAACGCTTGCAGTATGAGCCTGGTCAAACCGCGTCTTTTTCAGGCAGACGCGGATACGCGCCAAAAGCTCTTCGATGGCGAAAGGCTTGGTGATATAGTCGTCCGCGCCCATATCCAGCCCCATCACCTTGTCGCTCACGTCGTCTTTTGCGGTGAGCATAATAACGGGGATGTCGCTGTGCTGGCGCAAACGGCGGCAGACCTCGATCCCGCTGAGCTCGGGGAGCATCAGGTCCAGAATCAAAAGATCCGGCTTCCAACTGTCGCACAGGGCAAGCCCCGTGCGACCGTCGTTCGCCGATTGGACCTCGTAAGCTTCATGAGTCAGTTCCAGCTCGATGAAGCGCGCGATTTTCTTCTCGTCCTCGATAATCAGTATCTTACTCATGGGGTCTCCCTTCCATCAGCTGATGCTGGCTTCATGAAACCCGTCTTTACCCTCTTTGATGGTGAACTCGCCTTCCGGCGGAAGCTCAACGTCCACAGGTTTGGTGCCGCTGGCCGGCGCTTCCTTGCGGGTTTCCTGAGGTTCGGGCTGCGTATCAGGCACGTCCTCGTCCGCTTCCGATTCCCGGATGATGCTGTCCACGGTGTGCTTTAGGTTTTCGCCCGCGTGCTTGAGGGTATCCTGCAGGGACACATCTTCAAACTCGCGGCTCCTGCGGTCGATGCGGATATGGTATCCAAGCACCAGCGCGAACAGCAGCCCGACAATCACGACCCACGGGGAGAACAGAAGCGCGAAGATGAGGAACAGCGTGGAGAGGTTAACGATGGTAATGTCGTCCTTCTTGATCTTCAGGCGCAGGCGGTAGAGTAACTGGAATACGTTCTTCTTCCGGCCTCTGCCGTGCGCGTCCACCTGGGGGTTGTGCTCTAAAATCCGGCCGTTTTTCTCCAGATCGAGCAGCGCCTGCGGCAGGCTTCCGTTATGGTATTTCAGAAGGGACACAGCCTCGTTGTATGAGGCGCCGCTCTTGCGGCGAATCACTTCGATATCTTGCATGGTGTACTTTGCCATATGCGACACTCCTTTGTTGGTATTTTTGAACCGTCATCATCGTACCACACAGGAGATGCCGATGCTTGAGAATAGCCTAATGCTTTGATGAGAATTTCATGAGGATTGCATGGAAGCGTTCAACGTGTCCGTTTACCGATCGTACTCACGATTTTTGGCTTGCCGGACGGCGTTGGAGAAAGCGTTTCGGCAGACTTACTCGGGGTTTCTTCCGGCGCAGTGTTGCTGAGGTATAGCGCATAATCGGGATTCACCGGATACTCGGGCTGCTTGTGCGCCGTCAACTGCCGGTCTTGCCGCATCAGCCTCTGCGCATCGCTCTCATCCGACGACAGCGAAAGCTCTACGCCGCCGGAGATCGGCCCGGTATTTTTTGCGGGTTCGCCGCCGAAATCCAGCGGTTCGTCCTCCTTCTTGATCATATGAAAGCTGATCACAGGCGGCGCAAGCCCGCCCGGATAATAGGCGGGCCTTGGAACGCCGAGGGTTTCGGACGCGGGAGGGGAAACAGGCTGCGCGGCGGGCGCGCCTGCGGCGGCAAGCTGCCGCTTATGCGCCGAGGAACTGATCAGGCCGCCGGTTACCATGAGGGAGATGCCGCAGAACAGCAAAAAATAGCTGGACCGCAGACAGAAACGGACGATCACGTTGAGCGTGTTCGTCAGCGCGTCGGTGCTGGTTTCCTGAAAAGAGTTCAGGATCAGCTTGAAATGCTCGTTTTCAATCAGGGGAAACAGCGACGTGAGGATGCCAATCAGCGCAAAGAAAAAGCCGAAAACACAGAATACCGCGCCTGCAATCCTGAAGGTTTTCATGACTTTAACCATCCCTCCGCATATTTCACGATAGTTACACATTTCGACAGCGTGCAACCCGCTTCCTTCTTCCGTTATATACCGGTTTTCTGCCGGCAACAAGGATATTTCGGGACGGATGAAGAATACTGAAAGAAGATCGACTATGCCATGTGAAGCAGAGGATGATTTCATGGAGAAATACCAACTCACCTATCACGTAGACATGGTGCTGTGCATCGACGCTTCGGGCAGTATGCGGCATGTGATTGACATTGTGAAGGATAACGCGCTGCACTTCTATCGGGATGTGACCTCCACGATGAAGAAGAAAAACAAGGTGATCAGCCAGCTGCGCGTGCGCGTGATCACTTTCCGCGATTATCTGGCCGACGGAGAACGCGCCATGATGTCCAGCGACTTTTTTGTGCTGCCGGACGACGAGAAAACCTTACACGAGAGCATCCGCAGCATCAGCGCGACCGGCGGCGGCGATATCCCCGAGGACGGGCTGGAAGCGCTGGCCTATGCCATACGCAGCGAGTGGACGCGGGAGGGCATCAAAAAGCGCCATATCATCGTCATGTGGTCGGATGCGCCCACCCACACCATCGGCCACGGCAGGAAGGCGCCATGGTATCCCGAGGGAATGGCCAGGGATTTTGAGGAACTGAGCCAGTGGTGGGAAGACGAGCAGTTGGGCGGCGCGATGGATGAAAACGCGAAGCGCCTGCTGATTTTTGCGCCGGATGCGCCCGAGTGGAGCCGGATTTCATCGGAATGGGCGCAGGTGATCCATGTGCAAACCGTCAGCGAAGGGCTGGGGGAGCTTGATTATCAGCAGGTGATCGACGCGATCTGCAACACCATCTAGGAATATTGACATGCGAATCGGAGATTATGAGCTCACATCACCGTTTGTGACCGCTGGCAGCGGCAACGCGCGGTGGTGCGTCGCCATCAAAGACGGGAAGCGGTATTTCCTCAAACAGTTTCTCGCGCCTGTGCAGCCGGTGCAGACTACGGTAACGGCGACGCAGCCGGTGCAAAAAAGGCGGAGCCGCTGCGCGGCGTTTGAACGCCGCAAGCGCGCTTTGTACGACGCGCTTCTTTGTATACGCGCGGACTGTATCGTGCATGTGGAGGATTTCTTTGTCCACGACGGGCATTATTTCGCGGCGTCGGAATGGATCGATCCTTCGCACCCGACCTTTGAGACCGTTCATCAGATGCAGCCGCAGACGGTTTGCAAACTCTTATATTCGCTTGCGGAGTGCTTACGGACGCTGCACAGGCACGGCGTTGTGCATGCCGATCTGAAGCCGGAGCATATCATCGTCGGGGAGGACTGGACGCACGGCGTCCGTCTGATTGATTTCGACGCTGGTTTTCTGGAAACATCGCCGACGGACCTGGGCGGCAACATCGAGGTCGATCCGGCGTACCTGTCTCCCGAAGCGTACCTGCTGATGACGGGCAAGACTGTCAAGCTGAACCGGAAGCTGGATACCTTTGCGCTGGGCATCGTGATGCACCAGGCGCTGACTGGCGAGATGCTGCGATTTGACAAGGAGAAATTCGCGTATTTATACGCCTGCGTGCTGGACGGCGGATGGGTGGCGCTTTCGCCAAAACTCCAGCCCGGGCACCGCCTGCTCATCCGCCGGATGCTTCGAAAAAACCCGGCCTTCCGGCCGAGCGACCGCATGATATGCAAGGCGCTGAAAAAGACGTTTGATCAGGATTGATAGAACGCATGGACGGCGTCGATCACAGACGCGCAATCCGTTTCGGATAAGCCGTAGTACATCGGCAGGCGCAGCAGCCGCTCGCTTTCCGTGGTCGTGTAGCGGTCTTCGCCGTGGAAGCGGCCGAATTTGCGGCCCGCGATGGACGAATGCAGCGGGATGTAGTGGAACACGGCATGGATCTCCCGCTCTTTCAGAAAGCCGATCAGCGCGGCGCGCTCCGGCTCGTCCTTGCACTTGATGAAGAACATATGCGCGTTGTGGCCGCAGCCTTCGGGGATAAAAGGCAGTTCGATCCGCCCTTTTTGACGCAAATCCCAAAGGCCTTCGTTGCACTGCGCCCACCGGCGCAGGCGCCAGGCCGTAATCGCTTCGTGGTTCTCCAACTGCGGCAGCAGATAGGCGGCGTTGAGCTCGCTGGGAAGAATGGACGAGCCGATATCCACCCAGGAATACTTATCCACCTGCCCGCGATAAAAGCGGCTGCGGTCCGTGCCTTTTTCGCGCACGATCTCCGCGCGCTCGATCAGATCAGGATGCTGAATCAGCACGGCGCCGCCTTCACCCATGCTGAA
>JBDRTL010000062.1:0-2014 GCA_043824045.1 Bacillota bacterium | reverse complement strand
GTATTGACGATATGACCGGCGAACAAACAAAACTCCGTCCCTGGATCGCGGGGAATACGGATACGTCGTTATTGAAGATTATCGCGCTCGTCTCCATGATCATCGATCATGTCGGCGTGGCGTTTTTCCCGGGCGTCATGGAGTTTCGGATTTTTGGAAGGATCGCCCTGCCGCTGTACGCGTGGTGCCTGGTGGTGGGAATCGAATACACGCACAGCGCGCTCAAATACGCGCTGCGGCTGTTTGTGCTGGGCGTAATCTCCCAGCCCTTCTATATTATGGCGCTTGGCGCTTCCTGGTCAGAGCTGAACATCCTGTTTCTGTTGTGTTTAGGCGTGCTCGCCATCACGGGCATCCGGGAAAAGCGCTGGTACAGCCAGTATTGGGCGCCTGCGTTCTGCGTTTTGGTATTGTTGCTGCTGGATATCGATTATGGATGGAAAGGCCTGCTTTTCATCCTCTTGCTCTACGCTTCCCGGCATTCCAGAGGCAGCCTTGCCGCCGCGTTCCTGGCCTCCGCGGCCTTCTGGGGCATGACAAGCTTTACCGTGACGTCCGTCTTCGGCATGCAGCTGACCTTTTTAAACGGCAATATCTTCTCTCCGCTGCTGCAGCTCTTTTTCCAGCTGCAGGCCATGATCTGGATGGCGCTTCCGCTGATATTAATCCCCACGCGCTGCGGCATCCGCATGCCGAAATGGCTGGGTTACGGGCTGTACCCCTTGCATCTGGCCGCCCTGATGATCGCCGGGCTGATTCTGGGCGTTCCGTTTTCCCACTTTATTGCGTTGCTGGTAAAGTTTTAAGGGTACCGGCGATCGCGTCTAAAAATTCTTCGGAGTTCAGGGTTTTCGCTTCGCCGTCGAACAGCAGCGCCAGATCCTTGGTCATTTCACCGCCCTCAATGGTTTGCAGGGTGGCTTTTTCAAGCGTTTTGGCAAACGCGCATAGCTCCGCAATTCCATCCAGCTCTCCGCGCTTATGAAGCGCGCCAGTCCACGCGAAGATCGTCGCCACAGGGTTGGTGCTGGTCTCTTTGCCCTCCAGGTGCTGGTAATAATGGCGCGTCACGGTGCCGTGCGCGGCCTCATACTCAAACTGGCCGCCCGGCGACACAAGCACGCTGGTCATCATGGCAAGGCTGCCGAACGCCGTGGCGATCATGTCGCTCATCACGTCGCCGTCGTAGTTTTTCAGCGCCCAGATGAAACCGCCTTCGCTCCGCATTACGCGTGCGACGGCGTCGTCGATCAGCGTATAAAAATACACGATGCCGGCTTGGCTGAACGCTTCTTTGTATTTGGTTTCATAGAGATCCGCGAAGATATCCTTGAAGCGGTGGTCGTACACTTTGGAAATGGTGTCCTTGGCGGAAAACCACAGATCCTGCTTTTTAGCAAGCGCGTAGCGGAAACAGGCGTTGGTAAAGCTTTCGATGCTTGAATCCAGGTTGAACAGGCACTGCACGATGCCCGCGCCCTCAAACTCATGGATGGTCATCGCGGTATCCTTGAACCGCATCTCGGCCTTGCCCGCGCCGGGCACGCGGAACTCGATATCCTTATATACGTCGCCGTAGGCGTGACGAGCGATGGTGATCGGCTTTTTCCAGGTGCGGACGGTCGGCTGCACACCCATGATTAAAATCGGCTCGCGGAACACCGTGCCGTCCATAATCGCGCGGATGGTGCCGTTGGGGCTTTTCCACATCTGTTTTAAGCCGTATTCCTCCACACGCTGGGCGTTGGGGGTGATGGTGGCGCACTTGACGGCCACGCCGTATTTGAGCGTTGCGTTCGCTGAGTCAATCGTAATCTGATCGTCGGTCTCGTCGCGTTTTTGAAGGCCGAGATCATAGTATTCCGTCTTTAATTCCACAAAGGGCAGGATCAGCTTCTCCTTGATCATCCGCCACAGGATGCGCGTCATTTCGTCGCCGTCCATCTCTACGAGCGGGGTTGACATGGGGATTTTATACATGGTTCGCATCGTTCCTTTCCGCACGCGTTCACAT
>JBDRTL010000061.1:0-3252 GCA_043824045.1 Bacillota bacterium | reverse complement strand
TGATGCGGATGTTGAACAGCATCGGATAAACCACAAAAACAGCCGCAAGCAGCAGCCCCGGCAGCACGAAAAACGACGCCGGACCGAGGTTTTTGATCAGCCGTTTCCGCTCGCGCAGGCGCAGGTCCCGCCGCATGGCGTCCGGGTTGGCCATGGTATGCATGGTTCCCCTCCTGTTTGTACAGCTTGGGCTGCCTGCGGCAAAAGCCGCAGGCAACCCGGTCCGGAAAATCTCCGGTTAGGTTCTAGTTCGCCAGTTCCGCGTCGATCAGCAGGGCCGCCTCGGTCATGGTCTGCTGCACATCCGCGCCTTCCAGGAAGATCAGGTTCATGGCGTCGCTCCAATACTGGTTGACGGTGGTCGCCTGCGGCGTGGGGATGCGGCTTTTGGCCGATTCCAGCTGCTGCATATACACGCTCCATTTGGGATCCGCCTGCACCTGGTCGGACTCTACGCAGGATTTGAGCGTCGGGATCACGCCAACCTGGAGCAGCGTCAGCTGTACGTTCTCCGTCAGCATGAACTGCAGGAACTGCCAGGCTGCTTCCTGTTTCTCGCTGGCGGCAAACAACACGATGTTCTCACCGCCGACGACCGATGCGCTCTGCCCGTTATAGGTGGGGATCAAAGCGGGCACGATGTTTTCTTCCGCGTTGAAGGGCGCCCAGGGGCCTTCGAAGAACATCGCGTACTGGCCGTGGATGCCGTCCCAGGCATCGGGGGTGCCGTCGATATCACGGATGGTGAATACGCCGGCGTCATGGATTTCCTTCAGCTTCTCGATAGCGGCCACGCTCTGCGTGCTGTCCAGATAGCCGCTGGCCTTGGTGAAGCCGTCGTCCGTCAGCACACCGCCGAACAGCCAGAAGTACGGGTACATGTCCCAGTCGCCGATGCCCGACACGTTGAGCATATACTCGCCGGGCTTTTTCTCCATACAAGCGGCAATGAACTCTTCCATGGTCGCTGGCGGTTCGGTGAAGCCAAGCTCCGCCATCACGTTCATGTTCATCACGGCGGCTTTGCAGTTGGTGTTAAGCGGGAGGCCGTAATACTGGCCGGCAAACAGGTTGGTGGACAGGGGGCCTTCCAGCACGGCGGCCTTCAGCTCGGCAAACCCTTCCATGCCGTCCAGCGCAACGATACCGCCGAGGTTGGCGTACGCTGCGGTCTGTACGATGTCCACGCGGGCCACATCGGGCACCATGCCCGTGCCAAAGGCTGCGACCAGCATCTGGTTGAACTGTCCGCCGTCCTGGCGTACAGCTTCCACTTTGATGCCGGGATGCCCGGCTTCAAACATCGGGATGATCTGCTCCTCCAGAATGGGTGTTTCGGCATCGCCGTACGTATGCCAGAACACAATGGTCGTGTCTTCAGCAAGCGCCGCGCTCAGGGATGCGGTCATCAGAAGCGCTGTCAGGAAACTGATGAGTCTTTTCGTTTTCATGATTGTTTTCTCCTTTCAATATGTTTACGCGTTTTTAACGCATAAATACCATGCTCCAATACGCAAGAGCCGGGAGGGTAAACGCTACGCAGCGTCCCCTGTCGTCCCGCCCGACGGTAAATTCCAGCGGCTGCGGGGCCAGGGTTTCTCCGTCGGGCGAAGCCCAGAAAAGCAATTGTATGTCAAACTCGGTATAGTAACGGACACGGATGTCTTGCTGCGGCTGTGGTTCGCGCTTCATCTGCTCCTCGTCCCGCCAGAGGTTATCCGTGCCAATCAGATTGATGAAGTGCAGCGTTTCGATGTTTTCTCCCGCCATGGCAAACGTCCACACTGTATCGCTTCCCCCGTCGGTCGAGTGTTTTACCAAACCAAGAACCACCGTGCGATCCGCCGGCGTCAGCCCGCCGCGCAGAAGGTTTTGATACGCGGTGACAAAATCGTACATCGCAACCGTTTTTTGGCGGAGTTCCCCGGTCATCGCCTTATTGACGTCGCCGGGAAAGTATTCGTTTGACAGCATATTGTCGCCGTTTCCAAGCGCGATGCGCGCTCCGCCCGAGGCGAAGGCCAACGCGTCCAGCAGCCGCACGGCCGCTTCGTTGAATGTTGGCTGCGACGCTTTATAATTGACGTATGCCGCCAGCACCAGGGATTTCCCCCCGCTCAGCTTCGCCGCGTCAAAGATCTCCACCTGCAGCGCGCGGTACGTATCGAACGCATCGCCCCAGCGGTTCTTCTCCCATGGCCAGAACTCCGAATACAGCACGTCCACGTCGCTGACCGAAACTTTTTCTATGCCCTGCGCACCGACGGGGTTAAAGGTCAGGAAGCGGTCTTCCAGCGCGGCTTTCGCCGCGTTCAGGAAAATGGTATAACCGTCCTTGACGAACCAGACCGGCTTTCCGTCTTCATCAGCGCCCAGCGCTTGACCGTCGGCGGTCGTCATCTTTCCGTACTCGCCGATCGTATCGCCGTGCCATCCGTCAAACCCCATGGCGTCCAGCGCTTCAATTTCTTTTTTAAAAATGTACCGCTGCCAATCCGGGCTGAGAATATTGAAGAACTGGAGGACGCCGACGTCGCCGCGCGTCCGGCTCATCTCGCAGGTAAAATCTTCGCCGTCCGCCTTCACCAGCCGCCAGTCCGGATCGACCCCGGAGCCGTCGCGCAGGTAGGTCATGTTGGCGGCATAGATCATGTTATATGCCATGTTCGACATGTTGTGCGCCTTTGCCGCCGCGATATAACGCTGCAGCACGCTGCCGTAAATCCAGCGGGCGGACCAGTCCTGCCACTTTTTCCGATTTTTGTTAAGCGGCATATGGTGGCGGTATTGCCAGTCGTAGTACTGAAGGCCGTTGATGTGGTAGCGGTTCAGCGCGGCGATTTTGCACTCCACATCCGCGTCCTTTGTAAAGTCCCACAGATACCCGTACCGCGGAAACCTGACCCAGGAGGATGACACGTCGACCGCAGTTTCAAAGGCGGCTTCGCTGCCGTCCGCCGCGTCGGCAGTCAGGCGCAGCAGGTACCCGCAGAAGTCCGAATCCGGCGGCTGCCATGTCACCTGCAGCGTATGCGCGTCGATCGCAGGCGCATCCGCCGCTTCCTCCGTCTTCCCGCCGCCGGGCGCGTAAACGGTCAACCGGCAGTGATTCGGGAGCGCGAATCCCTCTGCAAGGCATAATGTGACCCGTACAGCCTCGCCCGGCGCATACCGGGCCTTATCCGTCGTAATTTCCGTAGTGACAACCGCCTCTCCGTTGGAAGTAATGCATAATGCCGCCTGCGGCGCGCC
>JBDRTL010000060.1:0-3167 GCA_043824045.1 Bacillota bacterium | reverse complement strand
GGAACCGAGAATACCGGCAAGGATCCCAAAACCGGCCAGGCGATCACCCGCAGATGTGCGAGCGACGAACCGTTCTCCGCGTTTATCTATAAGACGATCGCCGACCCGTTCGTCGGCAAACTGTCGCTGTTCAAGGTGATGAGCGGCAGCCTGACCTCGGCCACCTCGGTGTATAACCCCGAGGAAGGAAAAACTGAAAAGGTGGCCGGCGTCAACATCCTGCGCGGTAAGAAGCTGATCCCCGCCGATCAGTTGAACGCGGGCGATTTCGGCGCGATGGCAAAGCTCCAGCAATCCAACACCGGCGACACGCTGTGCGATCAGCTAAAGCAGATCGTATACGAAAAGATCGAGTTCCCCTCGCCCTGCATCAGCAAAGCCATCTTTGCGACCAAACAGGGCGAGGAAGACAAGGTATTCGGCGGCCTGGCCAGGCTGCAGGAAGAAGACCCGTCCATCAGTGTGGAAAAGAACGCGGAAACGGGCGAAACCCTCGTGTGGGCGCAGGGCGACCTGCACCTGGACGTCGTGAAGAACAAGCTTGCGTCCAAGTTCGGCGCGCAGTCCGAAATGCAGGACCCGCGCATCCCGTACCGTGAGACGATCAAGAAGACCGTCAAGGCGCAGGGCCGCCACAAGAAGCAGTCCGGCGGCCACGGCCAGTTCGGCGACGTGTGGATCGAGTTCTCGCCGATTGGCGACACAAACATCGATTTTGAGTTTGAAGACGGGGTCGTGGGCGGCGTGGTGCCGCGCAACTTCATCCCGTCGGTGGAAAAGGGCCTGCGCGAGAACATAAAAAAGGGCGTACTCGCCGGATACCCGATGGTCGGCCTGCACGCCAAACTCTACGACGGCTCCTATCACGCCGTAGACTCCTCGGAAATGGCATTCAAAACCGCGGCCCGCATCTCCCTGAAGAAGGGCTGTATGGAAGCCGGCCCCGTGCTGCTGGAGCCGATCATGCGCGTGGACGTATTCGTGCCCGACGAATACATGGGCGACATCATGGGCGATATGAACAAGCGCCGCGGCCGCATCATGGGCATGAATCAGGTGGACGGGCAGCAGAAGCTGGAAGCCGAAGCCCCGCTCGCCGAGATGTTCAAGTACGCCACGGACCTGCGGTCGATGACCCAGGCGCGCGGAACGTTCACCATGAAGTTTGAACGCTACGAGGAAGTGCCCGCCAACGTTGCGCAGAAGATTATCGAAAGCGCGCAGAAGGACGAAGAAGAAGAGGACTGATCCAGCCTGCCCATAAAGCCCAATCTGCTTTGTTGGCAGGTTGCGGCCTCGCCCTGTGCTTCGCTGGCGCGAGGCTACGCGCTTCATTGCCTAAAGCGGCTGCCATACTCCTTTGTCGTGTTGCGGCAACGCCTCTCTGTTCTAACAATACTTCGGCGGTTTTGCGGCCTTCTTTGTTGGCAATTTCCAGCGCTAGTCGGGCTACGCCCTCCCTATTCGTGATTGCTCGGTCATCACTTACAATGAGTAAGCTCAGACCTCGCAACACTCGCCGCCTCGCATCTCGTGCTTTTTGAACAGGCTGGAAGCGTATTTGCCAAGAAAGGTTTACCCTGACCCTTCCCAAAAAAAGGGAAGGGCTTTTCTCTCAAAGGAGTATCTATGATTACCACCGTCTGTTTGAATCCGGCCATTGACCAGCGTTCCAGCGTGGACAGCCTGCGAATCGGTGAAGTCAACCGCCTGCGCGATACGCGCTCGGCGATCGGCGGCAAGGGGATCAGCGTCGCGATCGTACTAAACCGGCTGCGGGCCGAGGTGAACTGCATCAGCTGCGTGGGCAGCGCGGACTCGCAGTTCTTTTCGCAGAGCATGGAGCGGGAGGGCGCGCGCTTTCAGGCCATTCCTGTTCCAGGCAGCGTTCGGCGCAACGTAAAGATCACGGACGTTTCCAACCACACCGTGACCGAGCTCAACGAGCAGGGCGCGGAGGTAAACGCCGCGGCGCTTGCGAAGCTCATGGACGCGCTGACCGAACAGGCCGAAAACAGCCGGTACATCGCGCTCAGCGGCAGCCTGCCGCCGGGATGCGGGGAGGATACCTACCAGACCATTATGCGCAGGATTCCCGCAAAGCGCTGGGCCGTGGATTCATCCGGCGCAGCGCTGCGGTTTGCCCTGCGGGAAAAGCCTTTTCTGATCAAACCCAACCTGGCGGAGCTGGAAGAGATCGTTCAAATCAAATTAACGACGATGGACGCGATCAAAGCCGCGGCCGTGAAACTCTGCAAAGCGGGCGTCTCGTATGCCGCAGTCTCTTTGGGCGGGCAGGGCGCGCTTGTATCGGACGGAACCAAAACGGTGTTCGCGCCCGCCGTCCCCGTAACCGTCCTAAACACCGTAGGCGCGGGGGACTCCATGCTGGCGGGGCTGCTCTTCGGCCTGGAGCGCGGGGAAACGGTGTTCGACTCGCTAAAATACGGGATGGCCGCAGGCGCGGCGTGCGTGCAGGGCGGAAGTGTTCACGCGTTCCGCAAGGAGGTTTTCACGTCGCTGCTCCCCAAAGTGGAAACGCGGGAGATATAACGAAGCCGTAAGACAAAGCCGGGGGCATGAGAGCTCTCTCATGCCCCGGCTTTGTTTATCACATCTGTTTCCGGCGATTCAGCGGACGAAGCGATACCGGCGGCCGTTACCGCAGCGGTATGGATACCGGCTGATCCGAAACCGTGTAGACCGTATCATAGACCGTCAGTTCAACGGGCTCTGCGCCGTCGGCCTGCGCCGTGATCATCTCATGCGTCACCTGCAGCCGGATGCGCCTGCCCTTGTATTGGATCGGAAACGCGTAGCACGTGATGGAGTCCGGGATGCACGGGCGCAGGGAAAGCCCGTCCGGGCGAATGCGCAGGCCCGCAAACCCGAACACGATTCCCATATAGATGCCGCCCATATTGGCGGCGTGGATTCCGTCGTCGGTGTTGTGCTGCTTGTTTTCCCAATCCAGATGGATGGAGTGCATATAGTAGTGCAGCGCTTTGTCCGGCTCGCCGATGCGCGCGGCCATCATGGAGAAAACGCACGGGGACAGGGAGGAATCGTGTGTCGTGATCGTCTCGTAGTACGCGTAGGTGCGGCGGATGGCCGCGTCGTCGATGCCGTCCTCGTAGAGGAAATGCGCGAGCACCGCGTCGGCCTGC
>JBDRTL010000059.1:0-5893 GCA_043824045.1 Bacillota bacterium | reverse complement strand
CCACAAGGGAACTGGCAACGGAGTTGGGCGTCTCCCGCAATACGGTATATGCCGCGTACGATATGCTCTGGACGGAGGGGTTTATCGTAAACCGCCAGGGCGCGCCGTCGCGCGCCGCCGACGGGCTGCAAATGAATCCTGCACGGACAGCCGGGAGCGCTCCGAAACAAACCCAGACAAAGCCAGACATCCGCTGGGATTTTAAAACCGGACAGCCGGATCTGTCGGCATTTCCATGGAAGGCATGGAACGAGACGCTGAAAAACGCGGCGGACAGCTTGTCCGCGCGGCAGTTTGCCTACAGCGGACCCAAGGGCTACGAGCCGCTCTGCGGGGAGATTGCCCGCTGGTTGCTGCGCGCGCGCGGCATGGAGGCGGAGCCGCAGGACGTGTTTATCACCTCCGGCTCGACGCAGGCATTGTATTTGCTGGTGGACATTCTCCATCGGGACGGCCGCGACTTTGGGCTGGAGAACCCGTCCCACCCGGGTATCCGCACCGTGATCGAAGATAAAGGGTATCCGATCTGCTTTGTACCGGTGGACGGGCAGGGCGCGGATGTTTCCGCGCTGGACGGCAGAGAGCTCTCTGCCGCCTACGTGACGCCGTCGCATCAGTTTCCGCTGGGAGGCATCCTTCCCGCAAGCCGCCGCGCGGCACTGATCCGCATGGCGGCGGAGAAGGATTTCTATATCATCGAAGACGATTACGACAGCGAATTCCGCTACGCCGGTTTGCCGGTCAGCCCTCTCTATGCGATGGACTCCGCCCGCGTGATCTACGTGGGCACGTTCAGCAAAACGCTGTTTCCGGCCTTGCGGCTCGGCTTTGCGGTGCTTCCCAAAGCGCTGCAGGCAAAATGGCGGCACAGCCGTACCTATATGGACATGCAAAACCCGATTTTGGAACAGGCGGCGCTTGCGAACTTCCTGCGGACGCGGAGAATGGATAAGCATATCCGCCGCATGAAACGCGTCTACGGCGAAAAGCGGGATACCCTGTTGGATGCGATACGGGCCGCGTTCGGCAATGCAGCGATTCCCTGGGGCGACGCCTCCGGCCTGCATACCGCGCTGCAGTTTCCGGGGCATGCGTTCGGGCCGCCGTTCATCGGCCGGTGCGCTGACGCGGGCATCCGGATATCCCCAGTATCGCAGTACTGCGCCTCCGGGGACGAGCATACGGACAAACTCCTGCTCGGGTACGGCCATCTGCAAGCAGAGCAAATACGGGAGGGGATTGTGAAGCTTCTGCAGCTAATCCAAACGACACACAGTCATTGATATGCAACTTTCCATTCGCCTTATCGAATGCGCAACGGCGCCAAATTAAAGAGGGCAAACCCCCGATTGACTTGGCGGCGCGTAATTCCTATAATGCTTCATATATGTAAATTCGAAAGGCGAAAACACATCCGGATTTATCATACCGGCAATCCGGACGGCGGGAGGGTACCGTGATGGAGAACAAGCGCGAGGTGGCAACCTTAAAAATCGGGAAACGGTCATTTATCACCGCGTTCATTATACTGTTCCTGCTGATGATGGCGGTCGGCGTCCTGACGCAGGTGATTCCCACGGGCAGCTACGAACGCGCGACCATCGACGGGAAAGAGACGATCATACAGGATTCGTTCCGGTTCACGGAGGCGGCGCGGCTGCCGGTTTACCGGTGGTTCACGGCGCCTGTGGAGGTGCTTGGCAGCTCCGACGGCATGGTCGTGATCGTGATCATCTTCTTCCTGCTGGCGGTGAGCATGGCGTTTTCGCTGCTGGAAAAGAGCGGCATTATGTCGCTGTTTATCTCCAAAGCGGTACGTAAATTCGGCAACATGAAATATCTGCTGATGGCGATCCTCGTGTTTTTCTTCATGCTGACGGGCGCGGTGCTCGGCACGTTTGAAGAAAATATCGCGCTGGTGCCGCTCATCATCGCGTTGGCCTACTGCATGGGCTGGGATTCGCTGGTCGGGCTTGGCATGAGCATGCTCGCCTCGTGTTTTGGGTTTACGGCGGCCATCACCAATCCGTTTTCCATTGCGATTACGCAGGAAATCTCGGGCCTGCCCCTGTACTCGGGATCCGGTTACCGCATCATCATATTCGCCGTGTTTTACGCGGTGCTGTTCACCTTCCTGTATCTGTACGCGCGAAAGATCGAGAAGAACCCGGAGAAATCGAGAGTTTACAAGGACGACGCTTCCCTGCGTGAAAAATACCGGGATACCGGCAGCCTGAACCAAATGCTCAGCCAAAAGACGCCCGCAGAATATATGAAGCTTAAAAAGGCAAGCCTTGCGTTCGGCGCGTTTCTCGCGCTGATGCTCGCGCTGCTCGTCCTGGCTTCGTTCGTCTCCATCCTGTCGGATCTCCTGCTTCCCATCCTCGGCATCCTGCTGCTGGCGGGCGGGCTTATCGCTTCCGGCATCGCAGGCATCTCATTAAGGCGCAGGATGAAAATTATCAGCAGCGCGGCCCTCGCGATTGCGCCCGGTATCGCGCTGATTCTGATGGCGATGAGCGTTAAATTCATCATCTCCGGCGGCGGAATCATGGACACAATCCTCTATTACACCGCAAACGCTATACAGACCACATCGCCCTTCGTGGCCGTTCTGCTGATCTACGCGCTGATACTGCTGCTGGAGTTGTTCGTCGGCTCTTCATCCGCGAAAGCGTTTCTGGTCATGCCCCTGATCGCGCCGCTTTCCGATCTGGTGGGAATCACGCGGCAGACCTCGGTACTCGCGTTCAGTTTTGCCGACGGTTTTTCCAATATGATCTACCCGACGAACCCGGTGCTCCTGATCTGTCTGGGCCTGACGGTGGTGAGCTACACCAGGTGGATGAAATGGACGATCAGGCTGCAGCTGATTTCTTTGGCGCTTGCCTGCGCCTTTGTGCTCATCGGCGTCGCAATCAACTACGGGCCGTTCTGAGTTACCAGATGGCCCGCAACCGCTTTATTCCATTTTTCCCGCGGCGTTTTTCGCCGTGGCGTTTGATTACGGCACTTTCAGGCTCCGTGCGGTGTTGATCAGAAAATCCTGTACGTTCGTGACGATGCTGATGGTGGACAGGCTTCCTCTGTCGTGCAGCTTCCCGACGGCGAACTCCGATACGTCCACCGTGTAGAAATACACGGGGCGGAGCTTGCCGTCGCGGATCTGCCAGGAGGGGGACATGTTCCCCGTGGCGATGGTGTGCAGTTGCGTCGCCAGCGCGATGACGGTCGTAGCCCGCATGGTGTGTTTTCGCATCGCGTCCTGCGCCTCATACACGTCGCCGATCACGCCGGGGAGTGGCCCGTCGTCCCGGATGGAACCGGCAAGAACCATCGGCACCCGGTTTCGCACGCAAGCGGCGACGATGCCGTCCTGCGCGGGGTTTTCCCCGATAAACGCCTCGATGGAGCCGCTGCGCCGGACGCGGTTGATAGTTTCCAGATGGTGATAATGGCCGTTGTGCAGAAGTTCCTTGGTGTAGATATCCTGCCCGAGCCCCGTGTGGAACAATCCGGCCTCCATATCGTGGGTCGCCAACGCGTTCCCCGCGAGGATCGCATGCACGTAGCCTTTGGCGATGAGGCCGGACATCGCTTTGCGCGAATCGTAATCAAACGCGACGGCGGGGCCAAGCACCCAGACGATCGTGCCGTGCTCGCGGTCGTAGCGCAGGATTTCGTAGAGTTCGTCATAATCCCTGGAATAGGAGGTTTCCCGTGATTTTGCGGTGCGGAAGGCGAAATTCTGTGCGTTTGCGCGTCCGTTGACTTCCTGAAACGCCATATAATCGGTGAACACGCCGTTGGACAGGTCTTCCTCCCGGCCGATCACAATGCGGTCGCCCTTTTGCGCCCGTCTGGCTTCCATGGCGACGGGGCGGCCGTCCCGAATCACCACGGCACAGTCCATCCGCGCCGCGCCGATCAGCCGCCACTGCCCGGCGAGCTTGAAGTATTCCGGATAGATGCTGGTGGCATAATAATCGTCGGGCAAGATGCCGTCCGCGGGGGCGGGCAGGGTGCGGACGTCCGGCGCGGAGACGAATTCCTGTTTGGTAAAGTCCGGCTGTTTGTATGCGGGCAGTTGGAACAAATGAACGCGCCTCCAAAAATCAAATAACGTGGGTTCACGAAGGGTGATTGCGGCGTAAAAATGACGCCGCTTATATCGGTTATCACAAACCGTTTGCCTTATTTTGTATATCCCGCACCAGTATATACACGCGGTGTATAATTTGCAATCACGGATAGGCTGCCGCGATATTATTTCAGGCTGAATAATTCGCTTCGATCTCCCGGATGCGGTCGTACAGCATGCGGTTGACGGGCGTATTGAGGTTGTGTTTCTCCGCGAGCGACAGCACGGTGCCCGCGAACAATTCCACCTCGCTGAGCCGCCCGGCCTCCATATCCTGCCGCATGGAAGGCTTTCCCCTGGGATTGAGCGTGGACAGGATATGAAGCCAACCGTTCAGGTCGTCTGCCGTCAGGTAAACGCCTTCATGCTTTGAAAGTTCGATCACTTCCCGCATGGCGGCGATCATGGTATCGCGCTGCGCGCCTGCCTGTTGTATGGCGCCATAGTCAGGGCCGAACACCGCGACGGTCTGGTTCACACCCACATTGAGCATAAACTTGCCCCACATGACCCTGCCCATGGCCTCGCTGATTTCATGGGGGAAACCAGCCTGCCTGAAAAACCGCGCAATCCTTTGCACGTTTTCCGTCGGCGGCCCGCTAATCCGTTTGCCGATGCACAGCCTCCCGGCGTGATGATAGGTCAGGCGGTTGCCTTCCTTCACGGCGTCCATGCCGTACGCCACGCAGTCTACCACCTTGTCCCAGCCGTATACCGCCGCGATTTCCGCCTCGCTGCTGATGCCGTTGAGCAGCGACAATATCAGCGTATCGTTCCCGACGTGGCCGCGCATGGTTTTGAGCGCATCTTGCAGCTGTGTGGACTTCACCGCGACCAGCAATAAATCCGCGGGAGCGGCGGCGCCCTCCGTCGATATATATTGAAAATCGCAAAACTCCCCGTTGCTGTACACGCCGTCGCTCAGGTATCGGGCGATACGGGCCGGATCGGCCAGGATGCGCAGGTTCTGTTTAGGCATCCGCTGCGCAAGCAGATGGCCGAACAGCGTGCCCAGCGCGCCCATCCCGACGATGGTCACCGTTTGGATTTCCTTGAATGCGCAGCGTTCTGTATCGTGCAAAACATACTCTCCCATACGGTATTTAAAAACTGCATCCGCCGCTATCATACAACGGATGCAAAAGCCTGTAAAGCAACGCGCGTATTTTGTTTTGTATTGGAAACGACAATATGGCGGAGCCTTCGCTGTACAGGCGCAGACGCTGCTTACGGATTCGATCTCCGGCGCGACCTGCTCCGGCAAGGTCATCCTGCTTGTCATATACGACGCTCTGGAAAACGCGGCGGGAGTATAAGCGCACTTGCCTTTCGCTATTCGGGTTCGCCAACCCGTCTGAAAATCCTGAGCGCCAGAAACGTAAGCCACGGCGAGGGCTGCTTCTTCTGCCCGAACTCCCATGCCTTCCAGGCAAGCCAGACGGATTCGGGGGTAAACCGGCCGCCGGCGTCCGCCTTGGAGCGGATCGTATTCACCATATCCAGCAAACGCGGATCGCGGCGCAGCCACGGCATCTGCGACAGCACGTTGGCGACATGCAGGATATCGTACCAGATAAACGGCGCTTTTAATTTGCGGAAGTCCGTACCCATGTGAAACAAAAACGGATACAATTCACGGCTGCACTCCCATAAATGCAGCAGGCATTCCGCGCCGGTATGCAACTCGGCGCGATTTGTGTTTTCGGTCTGCAGCAGCGCGGACAGCATCAAAAGTGTTGCGTATGGGCAGGG
>JBDRTL010000058.1:0-2096 GCA_043824045.1 Bacillota bacterium | reverse complement strand
AGATCGGCGCGGTAGTGGATATCGGCGACGATCGGCACGGGAGATTGTTTGCAGATCTCCTTGAACGACGGCAGGCACTCGTCGTCGTACACGCTGACGCGCACGATGTCCGCCCCCGCGGTGCACAGCGCGCGGATTTGGAAAAGCGTCTTTTCGGCGTCGCGCGTGTCGGTGTTGGTCATGCTCTGCACGGTCACGGACGCGCCGCCGCCGATGGGCACATTGCCGATGTAAAACCCGCGGGTCATCTATTCCTTCTCCTTGAGAATGTAGATCGGGCGGCGCTTGGTTTCCAGATAGGTTTTGGACAGGTACTGCCCGAGGATGCCGATGCAGAACAGCTGGATGCCGCCCAGCAGCAAAATGACGCAGATCGTCATCGGAAAGCCGGTCACGGGATCGCCCCAAACCAGCGTTTTGATGAAGAAGAACAGCAGCAAAAGCAGCGCGGCGATACAGAAGATCACGCCGGTCACGCTCGCGATGGCCAGCGGCATGGTGGAAAACCCGATGATGCCGTCCAGCGAGTAGATGAGAAGTTTCCAGAACGACCACTTCGTCTCGCCCGCGACGCGCTCGACGTTTTCAAATTCGATCCACTTAGTGCTGAAGCCCACCCAGCCGAAGATGCCCTTGGAAAAACGGCTGACTTCCTTTAAGGAAAGGATGGCGTCGACCATCTGGCGGGTCATCAGGCGGAAATCGCGCGCGCCGTCCACCACCTCGGTTTTGGAGATGCGGTTGATGAGATGATAAAACCTGCGCGCGAAAAAGGAACGGAGTTTCGGCTCGCCCTTGCGGGTAACGCGGCGGGTGGCCACGCAGTCCGCGCCGCCCTGCTCCAGCGCTAAAAGCATCTCGGGCAGGAGGGAAGGCGGGTCCTGCAGATCGGCGTCCATCACGGCGACATAGTCGCCCGTGGCGGCCTCCAGCCCCGCGTACAGCGCGGCCTCCTTGCCAAAATTGCGCGAAAACGAAAGGTAATGCACGCGCGCGTCCGCCTCCCGCAGCTTCTTGATCTGCGAAAGGGAGCCGTCCCTGCTGCCGTCGTTGACGAACCACAGCTCGGCCTCGGCCTTTACCTTCTGTAATTCCTTTTGCAGGGCCTCGTAAAACAGCGGAATGGATTCCTCCTCGTTGTAACACGGGACGACGATGCTGATGCGCTTCATTTGGGCGTCCTCCGATCCGATGTGGATGCACTCATTTTAGCATGTTTTGCGCGGAAAGAAAACCGTTACGCTCCGGCGGGTGATCCGATGCGCGGCAAAACGGCACAATGCGGAGATATGGCAAATTCATTTATCCTAAGGGGATGTTTTCCGATCATTTTTTTCTGCACGTTTGCAAGCGTTGCTTAGATCTTGCGGTAAATCTGCAGGTTTGACCGGTTTTTTCTCGACGGCGTAAATCCGGTGTTGTTGTTGTTGCATTCCGCAAGAACCAGCGAACCAAGCAATAGCCTGTCCTTTATCGGAATCCGCTTCCATTCATATCCTTTAAACAGATCGCTTACCAGAAATTCTTCTCCTGATTTCAGAGACCCTGCCTCCCGGACAGCTTGTATCAGTAGTTTCTGCACGCTTGGAGACGCCGCTGCCAAACCCGATGGCATATTGTTCGCTCCTTTCCGATGTACTTGTCGCAATCATTAAATAAACAGATCGCTTATCAGGAATTCTTCTCCTGATTTCTGAGAACCCGTTTCCCGAACAGCTTGAGCCAGTAGCTTCTGAACACTTGGAGACGCCGCTGACGAACTCGATGGTATATTGTTTGCTCCTTTTCGGATTACTTGTTGCAATCAGCATATCTACCGAATAGCTTGAGCCAGTAGCTTCTGTACACTTGGTGACGCCGCTGACGAACTCGATGGTATATTGTTTGCTCCTTTCCAACGTACTTGTCGCAGTCATCCTATTATCAATAACGTTAACGTTATTGATAATATACCGGAATTCGCTTTTGCTTGTCAATCCCACAGCAGGATTCTATCACCGGCAAGAAGAAACGTTCATTCAGGATTCTATCACCGGCAAGAAGAAACGTTCATTCAGGATTCTATCACCGGCAGGAAGAAACGTTCATTCAGGATT
>JBDRTL010000057.1:0-3845 GCA_043824045.1 Bacillota bacterium | reverse complement strand
CTTTCATTATTCGATCGACGGCGTGCAGATGAACGATGATCTTGGGAAATCCATGCCGTTTACGCAGTTCTATCAGCGCATGATAGACGGCGCCGACACCAGCACGTCGCAGATCAACGCCGATGAGTACGAAACCTTCTGGACGGAGTTTTTAAAAGCGGGCAAGGATGTGCTGCACGTCACCCTGTCTTCCGGCGTATCCGGCTCGTACAATTCGGCGATCATCGCCAGAGATCTGCTGAAGGGGAAATACCCCGAGCGCACCGTTCGCGTGGTGGATTCGCTTCTGGCGTCGTCGGGCTACGGCCTGTTGATGGACAAGCTGGCGGATCTGCGCGATGAAGGCAAAACCGTAGACGAAGTGGCCGACTGGGCGGAGGCGCACAAGCTTGAGCTGCATGCCTGGTTCTTCTCCACCGACCTGACCTTTTACATCAAGGGCGGCAGAATTTCCAAGACTGCGGGATTTGTGGGCACGCTGATGAAAATCTGCCCGCTGTTAACCATGGACCATAACGGAAAGCTGGTCGCCCGCGCCAAGGTCCGCTCCAAGCACAAGGTGATCAAGGAGATCGTGGACCGCATGATCGATAACGCGCAGGGCGGTCTGGACTACGCCGATAAGTGCTTCCTGTCCCACTCCTATTGCCCCGAGGACGCGCAGGCGGTGGCGGAGCTGGTGAAGGCAAGCTTTGTAAAGCTCAAGGGCGAGCCCGTAATTCACGACATCGGCACGACCATCGGCAGCCATACGGGGCCGGGCACGGTCGCGGTGTTCTTCTGGGGCAAGAAGCGGGTGGATTAACGCCTGCGTGCGCGCAGCCCAATCCTGAAGTTCGAGGCCGCATGGGATGAAATCCGAACATTATGAACAGCGGATACCGCTCGACGGCGGGTGGCTGTTCGCCATGGAATCTCCACAGGGCTTTGCGCCTGTGGAGATTCCGCATGATTGGCTGATTGCGGACACAAAAAACCTGTACCAAAGCGGCGTGGGATACTACCGCCGCGTGCTGGACGCATCCTTCCTGCGGCCGGGGCAGCGGATGTACCTGTATTTTGACGGCGTATATATGGACTCGACCGTATTTCTGAACGGCCATACGGCCGGCGAATGGAAAAATGGCTGCACGGCGTTTTCGTTTGATATCACGGAGTTTGTCACGCCGGATGATGCAAACGAAATCCTGGTGAAGGTGAACTATCAGGCGCCCAATGCGCGGTGGTATACCGGCGCGGGTATCTACCGGGACGTATCGCTGATCGTCAAGAACGCGTGCCATTTTGTCCCCGACGGACTCTATATCTCCACGCGGCTTACAGACGGACAATGGCGGTACGAAGCGCAGGCCGAGGTCGCGGTAAGCGGCGAAGCCTATGAAGTTCGCCACGAACTCGTAGAAACCGGCGAACCGATCCGCGCCTGGGATATAGGCGACCCGAAGCTCTATACCCTCCGTTCTGAACTGATTGTAAGCGGCGAGGTGACGGACACTGTCTGCACCCGCTTCGGGTTCCGCACCCTTCGGTTTACAACCGGCGAGGGCTTTTTCCTAAACGGCAAGCCGGTCAAGCTCAAGGGCGTATGCCTGCACGGCGATCTGGGCGGCCTGGGCGGCGCGGTGCATAAAGATGCGCTGCGCAGGCAGCTTGAGCTGATGCGGCGCATGGGGGTCAATGCCGTGCGCACGGCGCACAACCCGCCTGCCAAGGTATGGATGGAGCTGGCGGATGAGATGGGTTTGTTGGTGATGTCGGAAATCTCAGACGTCTGGCGGCACCCGAAGACGACCTACGATTACGCACGGTTCTTTGACGATTGGATTGAAAAGGATGTCGCCGCGTGGGTCCGGCGCGACCGCAACCATCCCTCGCTCATCCTGTGGAGCCTGGGAAACGAGATTCACGATACGCATCTCAACGCTGAAGACGGCGCAAAAACTCTCCGATATATGATGGAGCTCGTAAAGAAACACGATCCCAATACAAACGCGCCTGTCACGCTGTGTTCCAATTATATGTGGTGGGAAAACACGCATCGCAGCGCGGATATTGTCAAGCTGATGGGTTACAACTACAGTGAGATTCTATATGCAGATCATCATGCCGCGCACCCTGGCTGGATCATTTACGGCGGCGAGACCGGGTCCACCGTCCAAAGCCGCGGAATCTATCACTTTCCGCTCAAGCAGACCCTGCTTTCGGATGACGACCTGCAATGCTCGGCGCTGGGAAACAGCCTGACGAGCTGGGGAACGAGGGATTTGGAAGCCTGCATACTCAACGATCTGCGTACCCCGTATTCGCTGGGCCAGTTCGTGTGGGCGGGGCAGGATTACATCGGAGAGCCGACTCCGTACCAGACCAAGAACGCGTATTTCGGCCATGCCGACACGGCGGGCTTCCCTAAAGATTCGTACTATCTGCTGCAGGCGGGCTGGATCGGCTTTGATACGCAGCCTGTATTGCACCTCTACCCGTACTGGGATTTCTCGCCCGGGCAGCCGGTCGACGTGCGGGTTTGCACCAACGCCCCGGCTGCGGAACTGTTTCTCAATGAAAAAAGCCTCGGGAAAAAGGATATGAACGGGCGGCTTATCGCCGACTGGCAGGTTGCGTACCGGCCGGGTGTGCTCAAAGCCGTCGCCTATGACAGGCAGGGGAAGCCTGTGCTGCGGGCGGAGCGCCGCTCGTTTGGGGACACAGAAACGCTTGCGGTATCGCAAGAAATAGTCGGGGAGCTTCATTTCGTAACTGTCTCCGCGCTGGACAAGGACGGGCACACAGTGGATAACGCCAACCGGCGTGTGCGGATTGCGGTGCAAAACGGACGGCTGCTGGCGTTGGACAACGGCGATTCCACGGACTTTGAACCGTATCAGAACACAGACAACCGGCGCATGTTTTCCGGCAGGCTGCTTGCGATCATCAAAGCGAACGGCAAGCGAAAACCTGTGGTGACCGCCGCCCTGTGCGATCATGATATCCCCATTCGCAAGGTGGAGCTGTCAATGGACGGGGATGAGATCACCGCGGCGATCTTCCCGCCAAACGCGACGTACGGCGACCTGCGCTGGCGCGTGACCGACGCGGCAGGCATCGAAAGCCCCCTTGCCGCATTGACCGTGCATGCGGACGGCAGGCACGCGACGCTTACCAGAATTGGCGACGGCATCTGTTATATCCGCTGCATGCCCAAAAACGGCAGGGAACACGCGGCATTTATCGCCATGCTCCGCGCGGAGATCAAAGGGCTGGGCAGGGTACGCCTGAACCCTTATGAATTCGTATCAGGCGGCCTGTACAACGTAAGCAACCTGCCGATGGACGTCGGCAACGAACGCGGCGTTTCCACGCTGTGGACAGGGGAAAGCCACGTGGGGTTCCGCGATCTCGATTTCGGCGGCTTCGGCGCGGATACGTTCGAGCTGCCGCTGTTTAATATGGGAAACGATCCCGTTTCGTTTGAGGTATGGGAAGGGATGCCGCTGGAGGGCGGCGCAAAGCTTGCGGACTTCGCGTACGATCTGGGTACGATCTGGTCTGTGTACCAGAGCGCGACCTACACGCTGCCCAAACGGCTCAAGGGCGTGACAACCCTGTGCTTTGTCTTCCGCGATAAGGTGCATATCAAGGGCTTTGCCTTTCGAAAACTGGTCAAAGCCTATCAGACATTGAATGCGGAGGACTGTGACGCACTTTACGGCGATAACTATCATATCAGCGGCGGCGCGATTGAAAACATCGGCAACAACGTGACCATCGAATACCGCAATATGGATTTCGGCCCGGGAGGCGCGGCGAGACTGTCCGTTTGCTGGCGTTCCGAACTTGCCAAAAACGCG
>JBDRTL010000056.1:0-3124 GCA_043824045.1 Bacillota bacterium | reverse complement strand
CGGCGTTTTCGAGTTTCGCGCCGCATTTCACGATGTATTCCATGCACAACGACTGCAGCGCGAAGCTGATGTCCATGATCTCGGCGGGGTGGCCGTCGCCCGCGGCAAGGTTGACGAGCTTGCCCTCGGCGAGCAGGTACACGGTCTTTTGGCCGCCGTCCGGCAGATCGAACGTCAGGGATTCGATGTTTTGGCGCACGTCCTCGATTCGCGCGGCTACTTTTTTAAGCTTCGCCACGGCGACCTCCACATTGAAGTGCCCCGCGTTGCACAGCACCGCGCCTTCTTTGATATCCGCGATGTGTGCGGGGGTCACGATATCCTTGCAGCCGGTCACGGTGATGAACAGATCCCCGATTTTCACGGCCTCGGCCATCGGCATCACCCGGAAGCCGTCCATCACGGCCTCCACGGCGCGCACGGGATCGACCTCGGTAACGACCACCTTCGCGCCCAGGCCTTTGGCGCGCATGCTCACGCCCTTGCCGCACCAACCGTATCCGGCCACCACCACGGTTTTGCCCGCGACCACGAGGTTGGTGGTGCGGTCGATGCCGTCCCATACGGACTGGCCGGTGCCGTAGCGGTTGTCGAACAGGTATTTCATCTTCGCGTCGTTGACGCCGATCATCGGGAAGCGAAGGGTTCCGTTTGCGGCGCGGGCGCGCAGGCGCATTACGCCGGTGGTGGTTTCCTCACCGCCGCCGAGCAGATGTTCGGCCAAATCCGGGCGCTCGTCGCAGAGGATCTGCGTCAGGTCGCCGCCGTCGTCCAAAATCAGGTGCGGTTTGCAGGAGAGCGTTTCGATGAGATGCGCATGGTATTCCGCGCCGGTTGCCGCATACCACGCGAATACGTTCACGCCAAGCGAAGAAAGCCCGGCGGCGACGTCGTCCTGCGTGGAGAGGGTGTTGCAGCCCGTGGCGGAAACCTGCGCCCCGCCCGCCTTGAATAAAAGCGCCAGCCGCGCGGTTTTCGCCTCCATATGAATGGACATCGCGATTCTCAAGCCTTTGAACGGCTGCTCTCTTAAAAACCGCTCCTCCAGCGCCGAAAGAATCGGCATGTGCCGTTTCACCCACTCGATTTTCTGTATCCCCGACGGTGCGAGCGCCGCGTTTTTGATGATGGAACGCATACGTACCTCCAAACCATGCAAATCGCCACAATGAGCCCGATTGATGGTATAATCATACGCATAAACGGGAGGTGTTGCAAGTGAACGTTGTCAAAAGCGGCGGTACCGCGTGGACGGATCTGGGCGGCGGCGTGCGGCGCAGGGCGCTTGCCTATACCAAAGACGGCATGGCGGTGGAGGTGCGGTTTGAAAAGGGCGGCGCGGGCCCCCAGCACAGCCACCCGCACGCGCAGTGCACGTACGTGCAGTCCGGCAAGTTTGTGTTCACGGCCGGCGGCAGGGATTACGAGGTTTCGGCGGGCGATACGCTGGCCTTTGAGCGAAACGAAACCCACGGCTGCGTATGCAAAGCCGCGGGCACGCTGATCGACGTGTTTTCTCCCATGCGGGACGACTTCATTTAACGGCGGGCTGCAGGGGATAGATCCCGATTCTGCGCTCGGGGAAGAACTCGTACACGCCGACGCTTTCCACCGTGGCGGTAAACGGCGTGAAATACTTGACAGCCACGGGGATGGCGCGGCGGATGGCGTCGGGCTCGTCCATGAGCAGCGTGGTATGCGCCACCCAGGGAAACGCATCCTCCGTTCCCCCTCCGGGCACCACGGCCTCCAGCAAGTCCAAAAGCGCGCACTTCACGGCGGGCGCGACGAACAGCACGTTCATGCCGAACAAGCCGAGATACGCAAGGCGGAGTAAAAACGCGCTCACCGTGCGGGCAGCCTCGCGCGCGCGCCGGATGACCTCGGCCTCATCCCCGATGGCAAAGGTGCCCAGCGTGATATGGTACGGGATGCCCTTGGTCTGCGTCCCGATCAGCCCTTCCGCTACGAGCTTTTGATAGAGGTCGTTTAGCTTTTTATCCGTCTGCGCGTCAAACTGCGCCACGGCGTAAAGGTGTCTGTCGTCCATTCCGGCCGCCTCCTTTGGATATGCAATGATCGGCGCTCCCGGCAAACCCCGGGAGATTACACACGGGCTATCCCTGGATTGTCCAAAGACACGGGCGGTGATGCAAGTGAAGACGCAGAGGAACCGGCAATCCGCGGTGCTGCTGGCGATTCTGGCGGCGGGTTGCTACGGGTTCAGCGTGCCGTTGTCAAAGCTTTTGCTGGAGTACATTCCGCCGGTGCTGCTTGCGGCGCTGTTATATCTGGGCGCGGGGCTTGGCATGGCGGCCGTCCACCTGTTCAGCCGCCGCGCCGCGCGGACGGAAGCTAAGCTGACGCGCAGGGATTTGCCGTATACCGCCGCGATGATCGCGCTGGATATCGCCGCGCCGATATTATTGCTGCTCGGCCTTTCGCAGACGTCGCCGGGCAACGTATCGCTTTTAAGCAATTTTGAAATCGTCGCCACGGCGGTTTTCGCGCTGCTTTTCTTCCGCGAGACCGTCGGCAGGCGCATGTGGCTGGTTATCGCGATCGTGACGATTGCCTGCCTCTTGCTGTCGATCGAGGATTTCCGGGCGTTCTCGGTTTCGGTCGGGTCGCTGTACGCGCTGCTGGCGTGCGCCTGCTGGGGGCTGGAAAATAACTGCACGCGCATGCTGTCGCTTAAAAACCCGATGCAGATCGTAATCATCAAAGGGTTTGGCGCGGGCGCGGGCTCCCTGATCGCCGCGATATTCCTCCGGCAATGGCCCGCCGAGCCGCTGCCGGTCGCGCTTGCGCTGCTGCTGGGCTTTACGGCCTACGGCCTGAGCATTTACTTCTACATCCGCGCGCAGCGGCACCTGGGCGCGGTGCGCACGGGCGCGTATTACGCGTTTGCGCCGTTTATCGGGGTGGCCTTGTCCGCCGCGCTGTTCGGCCAGCCGGTTACGCTGCCGTTTTTCTTCGCGCTTTTGCTGATGGCGTCAGGCGCGGTTTTGGCGGCGCGGGAGACCCACGCCCACAGGCACCTGCATGGGAGGATGGAACACGAGCACCGCCACAACCACGCGGACGGGCACCATACCCATGCCCACCCGTATGCCGTGGACGG
>JBDRTL010000055.1:0-6126 GCA_043824045.1 Bacillota bacterium | reverse complement strand
TGATAAATATCATACAGTGCGTGATACGCGGCAAGCCCGGCTTTCACCTGCCCGGAGAATACCGTATAAGAATCTTTATCCGCAGCGTAACCGATCACCTGCGAAACGGTATCGAACAGATCCAGAAATGTAGCTTTGTACTGCGTTTCCTGCAGCTGCGCCGCGTTTCCGCACCCGGAAAGTATCAGGAGCGCGATCATCAGCAGGCAAATCAGCAGGATACGGGGCAAGGCGCGTTTTCGCATCACAGGTTTTGGTCCCTTTCTGTCCGGGCATCATCCAAACAAAGACGCCGGTTTCAAGCATCTCTGAAACCGGCTCTTTGTTTAAAAAGAAACGGTGGTTACTTCGCGGCCGCAAACGCGGCGGCGATGACATTCTGGAAGTCGGCAACGTGAACGGTGACGCCGGCAAGCACGTCCGCATCGGCGGCGTAGCCTTCGGTCACAGCCATGTTGGACACTTCTTCCGCGGTCATGCCTTTGACATACTCCGCAAAGAAGTTGGCCTGTTCATACCATTCTTTGCCCAGAGCGGACCGGGCCTTCATGCCATAGGCATCCTTAAGCTGCTGTTTGTCCAGCTGCGGCACGCTCAGATCGGTTGTGATCTTGCCGGCATTGCTGAATTTCACGGAGAACTGGGAAGCGTTGAGCACACAGCTGGTGATTTTGCCGTCCGCGTCAAAGGTGGCCGCCGTGTAGTACGCATAGGCATAACCCACGCCGTCTGCATCCGCCGCCGCATCCTTGGAGTGGCTGGCAACTTCGACTTCCGCGGCAACGCCGAGCTTATCGGTGGCCTTTGCGCCCAGGTCCTCCGCGTTTTCACAGGCGGCGACAATCACCTGGATCATTGCGCTCACGGTAACGGTGGCGCCGGCGCGGACGTCCGCACCGGAAGCGTGGCCGGTTTCGTCCATGGGGATCGCGGCGACTTCTTCAGCCGTCTTGCCCACGCAGTACGCCGCGAAGGCGGCAGCCTGCTCGTACCATTCCTTGCCGATGCCGGAGCTGGCTTTCATACCGTACGCGTCGCCTTTTTCATTCTTGGAAACGATGGGGGCGGTCAGGTCGCCGGTGATCTTGCCGGTTGCGTCAAAGGTTACTTTTGCCTGATAGCTGTCGACAATGCATTGCACGATTTTACCGTCCATGCCGACCATAACCCCGGCATACATGGGATATACCTGCACCGCGCCGTCGGCGTCCGCAGTGGCGTCTTTGGTTCCGGAGAAGCCAGCGACAACCGCAAAGCCGGTTTTCACGCTTGCGTCCTCAGCCAGGCCGGCCGTCAGGAGGCCTCCCATGGCAATCAGCAATACGAGGGCAATGAGAAACGAAAGTGTTTTTTTCATAACTATACCTCACTTGAAATATTTCATCTGCATCGATTCATGGAACCGATTCAAACCGTAATCGGATCTCCCGTTTCAAGCCATAGCATTGGAAGATCACCCCATCGCCTGCCTGAGAAGCGAAGCGATTTGCTCCTTTTTAAACGCCGGGGCATTCAAGTTGCGCAGTTGAAGCATCGCGCGTTCATAGTATATCCGGGATACTCTTTGCGTAAACGCAATACCGCCTTCTTTTTTTACCGCCTGCCGGACCTCTTCCTTGGTGATCCTCCCGCTATAGGCAAGCTGCCCAACGGAAGGCCGCTGCTTGATTGCGACGATCAGCGGAAGCGTCACCACGCCCTGCTCGAAATCGGAGAGCACCGGTTTTTGCGCTTGCTCGACCGTCGCCTCATAATCCATGCAATCATCCGCGAGCTGGAATATCATGCCCAGATGCCATCCGATGGCGGCATACCGCTTGGCGTCCGTACTCTCGGCGCCGCACAGCCGCGCGCCTGCATAGAAGCTTCCTTCAAACAGCGCGGCGGTCTTGCCGGAAATAATCCGCAGATAGCCGATTCCGCTGAGCCCGAAATTCCGGTGATTGAGGGACTGCAGAAGCTCGCCCATACAGATTTTTTCCATGATGTTGGGGATGTCGTCATCCGGTTTCGACTCGTCTTGAACGGCTTCCGCGGCCAGGCGAAGCGCCAGACAGAAGATATAATCTCCCGTAATCACCGCCTGTTTGGAGCCGAACACCTTCATCAGCGTCGCCTGTTTGCGCCGCGTGTCCGCGTTATCGATCACGTCGTCGTGCACAAGGGTCGCCAGATGTAAAAGCTCTACGGCGGCAGCCGCTTTGGCGGCGGCGGGTTTCACGCCCGCTTCATCCTGCGCGCAGATGAGCACCGCCTGCGCGCGGAGGAACTTGCCATGTGCTTTCGCTAAATACTCAGTGCGCGGCTGAAACGGCGCGGGCGTTGTACAGAGGGATTGATCCATCAGGCTTTTGGAAAGGGCCAGCGCATCTGCGAGCGGTAAAGGTCCGTTTGCGGTTTCCCTGCTTGCGGCATTAATCATTATACAGGTACCATTTTTTAATCCAGCGAAATTTCTTATAGCGGCGCTTGAGCCAGGGCATGGCGTAATAATCCAGGCCGATGGTGCGGCCGGCTCCGATCAGACAGGCGACGCTGGCGAAGATCATCCACACCGTATTCAGGTATAGGCCTGTCGTGGTGATAAACATGAACTGCAGCACCAGAGACGTGGCGCTTGCGGGCGCGGTGAGAAGCCCGCCCATCAACGCCAGACCCACCAGAAGCTCCATGACCACGATGGCAATCTGCATGAAAAGCTGCATGCCGTCGTTTGCCAGCACGGTTTTTTCCAGCAGCCAGTTGAGCGCGGGAATGTTAAGTTTGATGGCATAGTCGGCCAGGGTGGATTGCGCCAGGTCTTTTCCGGTCACCAGTATAACCTGAATCAGCTGCAGAAAGTTGAAGTTGACGAGCACGTTCCCGGTGGCCGCCGCGGCTGCCGTCGCCGTACCGGAGGCGGAGGATACGGCCTCCACCACCGCTTCGCCCGTTGCCGCGGAAACCGTATCGGCCGTCTTGTTCGCCGCACTCAGCAGCGAATCAAACCACGCGTTCGCGCCGCCGAAAAAGTCCGCGAGCTTCGCCGCGCCAAACCAGCCCTCCACGATCTTCATGATGGCTTCAAATACCCAAACGGCGCCCAGCCACAGGCGCAGCGGCACCAAAAGGAAGCTGGGCGTTTTGTTGGAGAAATGCCCGCCCACAAAGGAGCGGTTGTGGCGGACGGTGAAGAACTCGTGCTTCATATAGCCGATCACTTTCGTCCAGCCCATCACCTTGACGAAATAGATCAGATTGACGAAATGCTTGGAGAACATCGCTAAAAACGACGGCAGCCCAAACTTATGCTTGTGCGTACCCACATAAGCGCTGCCCCAGCGGCCGCCGACGCAGACCATAACGCCGTGGAATTTCGGCGAATAGGCGCGCATTTCTCCCTCGCCGGTTATCCGAACCAGAACGTTATGCACCGCGCACTCGGCGCTTTCTTCCGCGTTTTCCACAACCTGCGGCACGGGCATCGTTTCGCCCTCGGGCACATATTGCAGAATATCGCCGATGATATATACGTTTTCGTCCTGTTTGGAACGCAGAAACGAATCCGCTTCCAGGCGGCCGCGATTCGTGCCGGGCAGAGTTTTCGCAGCCTGCGCCGCGATGGACGCCCCGTCCGTTCCCGCAGCCCAGATCACGGTGGCGGTTTCGACGCGCTTGACCGTGCCACCGTCCTGCAAGTCGATAAAGTCTTTGCCGATCTCCGTCACGTTGTGCCGGAGCATGATATGAACGCCCATTTTGGTCAGCCGCTTATGGCAGCGGGCGCAGTATTTCGGCGGCATGGTCGGCACGACCCTGTCCAGCAAGTCCGCCATATACAGCTTGACTTCGGAGGGGCTGATTTCGAACTGGCGGCAGAGAACCGGAATCCATTCCGCGAGTTCCCCGGCCATCTCGGTGCCGGTAAAGCCCGCGCCGACCGTGAAGAAGCTTAGCAGCCTGGCGCGCTTTTGCGGATCGGCTTCACGGGCCGCTTCGCGGAAACAATGCAGGATACGCTCTTTGAGCTTCACCGCATCGTCGTAGCTCCACAGCTTGTACGTGTTTTTATCGGCGCCTTTCACCCCGAAGAAGGTGGGCCTGGAACCGGCTGCCAGTAAAAGAATATCGTAAGTGTATGTGCCGCTGATGCCCTTGAGCGTTTGATTCGCAAAATCGATGTCTTCGATCGTATCCATCACAACGTGAACGCTGCGGCCAGAAAAAATCTTTGCGTAGGATAGCTTGATGGATTCCTCGTCCACGCGGGCAGCCGCCACCTCGTGCAATTCCGTCAGCATGGTATGGAACGGGTTGCGGTCAATCAGCGTAACCGTGACCTCGCTGAAGTCTTCCTTATTTTGCAGGGATTTTAGCGTTTTCTCCAATTTTTTGGCCGCTATCACCCCAGCATAGCCGCCTCCCAGTATCACGATATTTTTGATCATTCCAATATATTCCTCCTCAATCAAGGGTTGGATATGATTTTTCGGCGAAAAAATGTTTCATTGCCGGATACGCTCCGGCCGCACAGCCCGCACTGCAAGAAAACCGAAGCTCGATCTTGCATAAAACGTTTGGACTATCGACGAAACCGCCTCAATCAGACCTTAAACAACTCTGTGGTACGAATGCAGATTCCCGTGCGCGTTATGTCCGCGTACCCGATATCACTCCTCAGCCGGCGGCTTTTCCATTTTACCCGCATCCATGAAAACACTGTTCGGCGGATGGCAGCCAAAATGCCTGCCCTGTAATACATCGACAAAAACATAACAATCCAGGCCGAAGCATTCCTGATTTATTATATCAGGTGCGGAATGAATGTCAACCTGATGCCGGACGGCATATGCCCATCCTCCCCTTTCGCCCTTTCACATGAACAATGCGCTCCACGGCAAATCCAACGTCTCCGGCCATTTTTCCGGCCATTTTTTTCAAATACCGCTTGCGTTTTGCCATACGGCATGCTACAATACATTTTGCGATTTTATGAAGCCGAGGAGGTGAAACACGTTGCCGAATATTCAGTCCGCTATCAAGCGCGTGAAGGTGAACGAGAAGAAAAATCTTCGCAACCGCATTGTGAAATCCAAGGTGAAAACCGCGATAAAGAAATTTGATGCGGAGCTTGCGGAAAATCCCGCAAATGCAGGCGCGCAGTACTGCGCAACCACCTCCGCTATCGATAAGGCCGTCGCCAAAGGAATCGTGCACAAGAACACAGCCAACCGCAAAAAGTCGCGCCTGGCCAAGCAGATGGCCAAGGCCGTACAGTAATCCAAAACGCATTAATAAAGGCTGATCGTATAACGGTCGGCCCTTATTTTATCCCCTGTCACCGCCACGCCCCCACATTTCAAACAATCGGAGGCACTGTATGGTTGAAACAGCCATAGCTCACATGCGAACCAGCATCTGTTCCATCCTGCGCGGGTATAGCCCGACTCTGTACCTGTTGGGCTCCGTAGCACTGAATGATTTTCGCCCCGGGTGGAGCGATATTGATCTTCTGTGTCTGACGGAGCAAAGCCTGTCCGACGAGCACGCAGAGGAATTGCTGAACCTGCGGCAGAAACTTGTGCAGGAAACCTCGGAACCGATATACCGCCTGTTTGAATGTGGGTTTCTATCGGTGCGGGCGCTGCATACGCATACTCCGGATACGGTCGTCTACTGGGGCACCAGCGGGCAGCGCTTGACGGATCAATACCATTTCGACAGCTTTTGCATGGTGCAGATGCAAACGACGGGCAGGCTGCTGTGCGGCGAAGATATACGCACGCAGTTCCCCATGCCTTCGTATACCGACCTGCGAAATGACGTGATCCGGCATTATCAAACGATCCGCAAATACGCCGCGCAGACAGACGGAAGCCTGTACGCTTGCGCATGGCTGTTGGATATCGCCCGTTGCTTGTACACGTTAAAGACGGGCGGGGTGATCGCCAAAACGGCCGCGGGCGAATGGGCGCTGGTACAAAGGCTATGCAACGTACCTGATACTTTGGCAAAGACAATCGAAGTACGTAGTGCTTGCTGAACAAACAGCAAAGTCAATAAACGCAAGACTTTGGGCGTAGAATTTGGTATAATTGGTGCAGGAGAAATCGCAAAAACGTGCAAAAACCATGCACCAAGGAGCCA
>JBDRTL010000054.1:0-6374 GCA_043824045.1 Bacillota bacterium | reverse complement strand
TCGTCCAGCGCCAGTTTGACCCGGGTTATCCTTTTCATTGCGGCGTTCGCCTTTCGCTGTAATTTTCACACAGATTCAAAACGACTATAGGAAGTGTGCGTAAAATCGTCAACCGCTGCACAGGATTATTCAATCATCGTTTACAGGTTGATCACAATCCGCGCACAGCGGGCCGACGCAAGGAATATCAAAAAACCATGGCGCAAGCGCTCACTTTGTTATATGATATCTCGGAACGGCGCCTGTTTGCCTGCCGGGGCGCAGAAGATGATGGTTGGCTGTTGAAATTCCGCCGGATATTTGGTATGGTGAGAGAAGCGACCGACATTGCAAAGATGCGCGCAGCAAGCAGGGAGGATAACTCCATGGTCTTTTCCAGCGTTACGTTTATCGGCGTATTCCTGCCGCTGACGCTATTGATTTACTACCTGTCCAAAAACCGCGCGTTCCGCAACGCCGTGCTGCTGGCCGCGTCGCTTTTGTTTTATGCGTGGGGAGAGCCGGTCTACATCCTCGCGATGATCGCCGTTACGGTGATCGACTATGTCTTCGGCCTGATTCTGGGCAAAACGCGCAGCAGGGCGGCGGGCGCCTGGCTGCTTGCGCTGTGCGTAGTATTGAATCTGATTCCGTTGGTGACGTTTAAATATTATAATTTCTTCGCGTCGCAAATCGGCGCGCTGTTCCACTTCACGCCGCGGCTTCTTAAGGCGGCGATGCCGATCGGCATCTCGTTTTTCACGTTCCAGTCCTTGAGCTACGCCATCGACGTGTACCGCAAAAACGCCAAAACGCAGCGTAACTACGCCTACGTGCTTCTCTATGTGTCCATGTTCCCCCAGCTGATCGCGGGTCCCATCGTGCGCTACTCCGACGTGGAGGATGAGCTTGTAAACCGCCGCGAAACCGCGGGAAATTTCACCGAGGGTTGCTTTCGCTTTGCCATCGGCTTTGCCAAGAAGGTCATCCTGGCAAACTACGCGGGCAAGGTGGCCGCCTACCTGCTGGGCGATTTGTTTTCCTCGCTGTCGGTATGCGGCGCGTGGATCGGGCTGGTCACTGCGTCGCTGCAGCTTTATTTCGATTTTTCCGGTTATTCGGACATGGCCATCGGCCTGGGTCTGATGTTCGGTTTCCACTTTAAAGAAAACTTCAGGTATCCGTATATATCCAGGTCCATCACGGAGTTCTGGACGCGCTGGCATATCTCCATGAGCAACTGGTTCCGCGATTATGTGATGTACCCCATGGCGATGTCCCGGCCGTTTGCGGCGTTCAGCCGCTCCGTGCGCAGGCGCATGGGCGTGCAGATGGGCAGCCTCATTCCCTCTGCCGTCGCTACGGTGATCACATTCGCGCTGGTCGGCCTCTGGCATGGCGCGGATTGGAATTTCATCCTGTGGGGGTTATTTTTCGCTGTATTTTTGGTCATCGAAAAAATCCTCAAGATGAAGAAGCTGGAATTCGATAAAATCCCCGTGCTGTCGAATTTCGTTACCCTCCTGATCATCATGCTCGGCTTTGTGCTGTTCTATTTCACCGATTTAAGCCGGATCGGGCATTTTTACACGGTGCTGCTGGGCATGAACGGCACGGCATTTTTGCCGGGCATCCGTGAAATGAGCCAGATTAACAGCATTTTCTGGATATTCCCCTTGCTGATTCTTGCCCTGATGCCGTGGCCGGCGCAGCTCATTCGGCGTGTGCTTGGCAGCGGGAAAACCTTTGTGACGGCCCGCACGGTATGGAGCGCGGCGCTGATCGCGCTGGGTTTTGTGATGCTGCTGGGGCAGTCGTTCAACCCGTTTATCTATTTTAGATTCTAAGGAAGGGGGAAGGCAAATGCAAACCGTGTACAAAATCAGCGCCGTACTGCTGGCGGCGGTCCTCCTTTGCATCGCAGTGTTCTCCCAGTATGCGTTTTTCAATGCGGATACCCTGATCTCCGAGAATGAAAACCGAACGCTGGCGCCGCTGCCTGCCTTAACTTCCCAGGCATGGTTTGACGCATCCTTCGCGTTGGCGCTGGACGTTTACCTCAGCGACCATGTGCTGCTGCGCGAGGAGCTGATCCCCGTCACGCGCGCGCTGGAGCAGTGGATGCGCGTGCAATCCAAAATCCGAATCGTTGACATGACAAAACCAAACTGATAAAATGACCGTATGGAGGACTGCAAAAGATGGATAGCGTACAGGCGATTTTGGATGAGATTCATCCCGGCATCGACTACCAAAATGAAACCGCGCTGATTGACGACGGCCTGCTTGATTCGTTCAATGTAATCGCGATCGTAACGGAGCTGAACTATCGGTTCAATATTAAGATTTCCGTCGGCGACTTAAACCGTGAGAATTTTAATTCCATGCAGGCAATCCAAGCGCTGGTCGAGCGCCACAAACAGGCAGAGGCTGGCGGTTGATGATGGTTACCAATGTACTGACCTGGCTGGAAGCTACGGCCGCGCGCAAGCCCGAAGCCATCGCGTTTTCCGGGCCGGATGAGCGGCTGGATTTTCGTACGCTAAAATTGCGCGCATCCGTGCTGGGCACCCGCCTGGCACAGCATTTGCCACCGCGCCGCGCTGCCGCCGTGAGATTGGATAAAAGCTGCGGCGCCGTCGTTGCCTTTATGGGCACGGTATATGCCGGCGGCTTTTATTCGTTTATCGACCGCATCCAGCCGGTCGCGCGCATGCAGATGATTATAGACCAGATGAACCCCGGCGTGATCATTACAAATGAAAAATGCCTGCGGCAGGTGCAGGAACTTACGTGCAGCTGCCCCGTGCTCATGCTTCCCGCGCTGGAGCAGGGCGAGGCGGACGAATCCCTGCTGCTTAAAATCCGCGCGGAGCATATTGATACCGATCCCCTCTATTGCAACTTTACCTCCGGTTCCTCCGGTATGCCAAAGGGAGTGCTGGTGTGCCACCGCTCGGTGATTGACTTTATCGAGGTGTTTACAGATACCTTTGGCTTCACGGAGGAGGATGTGCTGGGCAACCAGGCGCCGTTTGATTCCGACGTGTCGGTGAAGGATATTTATACGGGGCTGAAGGTGGGCGCGGAGGTTGTGATCATCCCCAAAAGCTACTTTTCGTTTTTAAAAGACCTGCTGCAGCTTCTGGAGGACCGCAAGGTAACCACGCTGATATGGGTCGTTTCGGCGCTGTGCCTGATCTCTACGATAGACGGGCTTGCGTATCTGCGCCCCTCGTTCCTCAAATGCATGATGCTCTGCGGCGAGGTCATGCCGGGCAATCACCTCGGCTACTGGCAGAAACACTATCCAAACGCCCGGTTTGTCAACCTGTACGGGCCCACGGAGATTACCTGCAACTGCACCTATCACATCATCGGCGCGGATGCGGATCAGACCGCGCCCATTCCCATCGGCAAGCCGTTTCAAAACGAAAGGGTTTTTCTCCTGGACGAGCAGAACAGGCAGATTGAAACGCCCGGGCTGGAAGGCGAGATTTGCGTCAGCGGCACCGCCGTGACGATCGGCTATTATAACGATCCCGAGCGCACCGCCAAAGCCTTTGTGCAAAACCCGCTCAATACCACCTATCCCGAAACTGTCTACCGCACGGGCGACCTGGCGAAATACGGTGCGGACGGGCTTTTGTACTTCGTGGGGCGCCGGGATTTTCAGGTAAAGCATCACGGCCGGCGTGTGGAGCTGGGCGAGATCGAGGCCGCGCTGGCGGCCTGCGGCGCCAGGCGCGCCTGCGTGCTCTATATGGACAAGGAAGAGCGGATCATCGCCTATGTGATTACGGAGCAGGAACCGGCGGAGCTTTACAAAGCGCTTAAACGGAAACTGCCCGATTATATGAGTCCCGCCGAGATCATCAAGGTGGAAACCTTGCCCCTGACAAGTAACGGCAAGCTGGACCGCAAGGCGCTTCAGGAATCCTGGCGCAAGCACAAGGCGGAGCATAAATGAACGCAGAGCAGCTTTTGCAGATCGCGGCGCAGTACGGCACGCCCCTGTATGTCTTTGATACGGACGCGCTGGACCGCCGTGTGCAGGCGGTGGGCGATGCCTTCGGCGGCAGCGTGCGGCTGTGCTATTCCATCAAGGCCAATCCATTTTTAACAGGCGTTGTGCCCATCGGCGTATTGGAAGTCTGCAGCCCGGGCGAGCTGTATGTATGCCGGGCGTGCAAGGTGCCGCCGGAGCATATTCTCTACAGCGGCGTGAACAAAACCATGCGGTGCATCGAGGATGCGCTGGAGTACGGCGTCGCCTGCCTGACTGCCGAAAGCCCGCTGCATCTGGCGCGTATCGAGCAGGCGGCCGCAAAGCGCGGCGTGACCGTGGAGGGCTTGCTGCGCCTGACCGGCGGCGACCAGTTCGGCATGGACGAAGCGGCGGTGCGCGAGCTTGTGCGCACGCGGGCGGCGTTTCCGCATATCAGGATTACGGGGCTGCATTTCTTCTCCGGTACGCAAAAGCGCAACGCGAAAATCATCGGGCGGGAGCTTGCCATGCTTTCGCAGTTTGCCGATTCGCTGCTGCGCGATTTCGGATTTATAACGGAAAAGCTGGAATACGGCGCGGGGCTGTTTGCTGATTATTTCGGCGAAAATGCGCAAGCCTGTGAACTGCAGCTGCTGCAGGATGTCGCGCCGCACATCCGCAAGGCCGCCGAGCGGTTTACGCTCACGGTGGAGATGGGGCGGTTTTTCACCGCTTCCTGCGGGTATTACCTCACAACGGTGGAAGACGTGAAAACATCGGATGGCAAGCATTACGCCATCGTCGATGGCGGTATCCACCAGATCAATTACGACGGCCTGATCCTCGCGCCTGCACCCCCGCCTGTTACGGCGCTCAATAACAAAAGCCTGCCCGATACCCAATGGATACTGTCCGGCAGCCTGTGCACACGCGCGGACATTTTGGCGCGCGGCGCTATCCTGCCACAGCTGCGATGCGGGGACATTCTGTGTTTTGCACAGGCCGGCGCTTACGCGATCACCGAGGGGCCGGCGCTGCTTTTAAGCCGCGATATCCCCGCGGTGGTCATTGCAAATGAAGCAGACGGAGCAATGCTCGTACGGGATCACCTCACGACACACGAACTGAACACACGCGGCTCCTGATGAGGGAGTATTTGCTTTGAGTATACAAAGCACTGGACTGTGTTTTATAGATTATCCGCAATACGCTGACCTGACGGATCAAACCCTCGCTTCCGTCTGACCGCCTTTGATGAACGGCCTGCCGATGACCGGGAACGCGCGGCGGCTGATCGATCAAAAACGGTTGTTCTTTGTATGGAATCCGGATCATACGCTGATCTTCAATGTGCAAAACGTCTTTTTTATACTGTACTTTACCGCGAAGGAAGGCGCCGCGCTTGCGATTCCTTGCGTAAACGCCCCGGTTTATCGCCGGGCATGTGCGGCCGGCGGCCAGGCAGTACCCTTTGTATGACGCGCCGATGCAGCGCGGCGGCCTGCTCCGCGATACGGGCGACGCGGATTTAATGAAGCAGGGATACCGCCAGTCGGCGATCCGGGTGGACCGGAAGGCGGAGGGATGGATTCAAGCCGTCGAAAGGCGCGGATACCGCATCAACCAACAGCGCTTATACGCGCATATATACCATCCGTAACCGCACAATAGGCTTTCTTTGCTTGACTTGCCTTAAGAACAGAGGCTATAATACAATATGGAGTTTTTTTATTCAGAAAAACCGCTGTATATTGCTTGGAGGACAGTTTCATGAAAAGATGGCTATTGGCGCTCATACTCATCGCAATGCTGGCCGCCCTGTACTCTTGCCAGGACGGGATGCCGGCGAACACGACGTCCGGCTCCGTTACAGACACGCCAATCAGCACGGAAACGAACCAGACCGCCGATACGGCCGCGCCGGACGCGGCCGCAGAAGCGGATATCAATAAAACCGAGTTCGTCATTTATGAGGATCGGATTTGCTTTATCTCCAAAACCAGCCCCGAGGTGCAGACGATGTTCGCCGACGCGGTCAACGCGCTGTTTCGGTCGCTGCCGGAAGGGATGTGCACATACCTGATGATCGTGCCGATGCGCATCGCGTTTGAGGTGCCCGAGGTGCAGGCGCTTTCGTCCGACCAGAAGGCGGAGATCAAGAACATTTATACGGTAATGGATTCCTCGGTGACGCTGGTGGATGTCTATTACACCCTGTCCCAGTACGCTGCCAATCTCAACGATATCTATTACCGCACCGATCACCACTGGACGCACCTGGGCTCGTATTATGCGGCGCAGGCGTTTTTTGAAGCGGCGGGGATCCCCTATCACAAGATTGACGAGTATGAGACGCACGACGGCGGCGAGTTCCTCGGATATCTGGAGGATCTGGCCAACGATCCAT
>JBDRTL010000053.1:0-3543 GCA_043824045.1 Bacillota bacterium | reverse complement strand
CGCTGCACGCCGGCGGTGTACGGTCACGGAAACGCCGGGATTGCTGCGCATCCGGTGCCCACAGGATTCCATATCCAAGCCGCGTCGAAATCGTGGAACCAAAGAAGAACTGCCGTGCAAACGGCGAAGGAAAGAGCATATGACAAGGAAGCTTTATATCATCAATACGGTCAATACCTTTATGGATCTGATATATAACCCGTTTGCAGTACCATTTGTGAAAGAAAATCCCGGCATCACCCTGTATAACATCATGGACGACAGCTTGCTTCAGGAAACGATCGGGGCGGGCGGTATAACGCCGCAAATCGCGTCCCGCATGCTGCATTATGCGAAATCCGCCGAAGGAAGCGGCGCGGACGGCATCCTGGTTACGTGTACATCCGTAAACGCGGCGACGAAGCGTATCCGGCCTTTCCTATCCATTCCTATCGTGAACATTGAGGAACCGGTAGCAGAAATGGCGGTGAAAAACGGAAAGCGGATCGGCATCCTGGCTACGCTGCCTACCAGCCCGGGGGCCATCGGCAGCGTGATCCGCGAAAAGGCGCAGGAAGCTGGGAAAGCGATCGAATTGGTTGTGAAGGTGGCGGAAGGCGCTTTTGATGTGCTGTGCGCCGGAAATCGCGCAAAGCATGATGAAATGGTGTGCGATGCGCTGTATGCCCTGGCCGGGGAAGTGGATGTGATCGCTTTTGCACAGATCTCCATGAGTCTGCTGAAGCACGAGCCAACGCAGGTACCGCTGTACAAGATCGGCAACTCCGGATTCGAGGCAATCAAAGCGATGATGGATGCAAGGGGCTGATACCGTGGCTACGCAGACTCAACTGGCAAAACTGAAAGATCAGGCAAAAGAAGTTCGCAAAGCGCTGTTGACCATGATACACAGCGCGCGGTCCGGACATCCCGGCGGATCCCTGTCCGCAAGCGACATGATGACGGCACTGTATTTTTATGAGATGAACCTGCGCCCGCAGGAGCCAAAGTGGCCCGACAGGGACCGGTTTGTGCTTTCCAAGGGGCATGTATGCCCCGTACAGTATGCCTGCCTGATTCTGCGCGGCTTTTTAGACGTCTCCCATCTCCACACGTTGCGCAGGGAAGGTTCCGTTCTGCAGGGCCATCCGGACATGAAGGTCTGCCCCGGCATCGATATTTCCACCGGATCTCTGGGGCAAGGCTTGAGCGTGGCCGTCGGCATGGCATTATGCGCCAAGCGGGACGGGAAAAGTTACAGGGTTTTTGCTTTGATCGGCGACGGGGAGACCGACGAGGGCCAGATCTGGGAGGCGGTTCAGACCGCTTCCAAATACAAGTTGGATAACCTCGTGATTCTGGTGGATAACAACGGCCTGCAAAACGACAATACCTGCGATATCGTGATGCCCACATTGAACCTTTCTGAGAAATTCACAGCATTCGGCTGTGCCTGCCGCTGTATCGACGGGCATAGCATGAAGGAAATCGTAGCCACGTTGGAGGCAATCCGGGATGACCGGGAAGGAAAACCGCATTGCATCATCGCAAAGACCATCAAGGGCAAAGGCGTATCATTTATGGAAAACGTTGTGGCTTGGCACGGCACGGCGCCTGACAATGAGCAGTACGCCCGGGCCATGCGGGAGCTTGAGGAGGGGCTGCGGTGAGCGAAGCGAAAAACCTGTCGACACGGGAAGCCTATGGCGATGAGATCCTCGCGCTTGGTTTGGAAAACCCGGATATTTACGTCGTCGACTGCGATATCGGGAAATCGTGCAAGACCACCGGCTTTTCCGAACGGCTGCCCGGCCAGCATGTGAACGTGGGAATCGCCGAACAAAACGCCTGCGGAGTTGCCGCCGGCCTGGCCGTCTGCGGCAAAATACCGTTTGTCACGACGTACGCGGTGTTTGGCAGTATGCGTATGTGCGAGCAGATCCGTCAGGAGGTATGCTATCCCAGGCTCAACGTGAAGATCGCCTGTTCCCATGGAGGGTTTACGCCGGCCAACGACGGCGCGAGCCATCAGGGCATTGAGGATATGGGCATCATGCGCACCCTTCCCAATATGACGGTTATCATGGGGTGCGATTATCATTCGACGAGGAAACTGGTGCGCGCAGCGGCCGCATACGACGGACCGGTGTATCTGCGCTTTACCAGAGACGGCGTTCCTGATATCTATACCGCGGAAGATACCTTTGAAATCGGAAAAGCGAAAACGCTTCGCACGGGGAGCGACGTCACCATCATCGCCAACGGGGATATCATGAGCCTTGCGCTAGCCACGGCAGATCTGCTGGGCAGCCGGGGCATCTCTGCCGCCGTGGTGGATATGCATACCATCAAGCCGCTCGATACGCAGGCTGTTCGCGACGCAATTGATCAGACGCGCGCAATCGTTACGGTGGAAGATCACAATATTCTCAACGGCCTGGGCAGCGCCGTATGTGAGATCGCCGCGGAGATGGGAAAAGGCAAGGTGCATCGCATCGGTATTCAGGATCATTTCGGCGAATCTGCGCCGTACGAGCGGCTGCTTGCGAAAAATGGAATCACCGTGGACGCCATTACGGCGGCATGTGAAAGAATGGCAGGCGAAAAACGATGAAAATTGTCGTGCTGGACGGGCATACCCTGAACCCAGGCGATATTTTCTGGCAGGGATTTGAAGCGCTTGGGGAGACGATGGTATTTGATCGAACGGCGGACCCGGATATCGCCGGGCGTATCACCGGAGCAGAGGCGGTGCTGACCAATAAAACACCGCTCAGCCGCGAGACCATTCTGGGCACACCGTCGCTTCGGTACATTGGCGTTCTGGCCACCGGCTACAACGTCGTGGATGTTCGCGCGGCGATGGAACGCGGTATCCCTGTGTGCAATATACCCTCCTACGGCACGGCGGCTGTAGCGCAATTTACCTTCGCACTGCTGCTGGAAATCTGCCATCACATCGGGTATCACAGCGAATCCGTACATAGAGGTGATTGGGCGAACAGCAGGGATTTTTGTTATTGGGATTACCCGCTGATTGAGCTTGCCGGAAAGACAATGGGGATCCTCGGCTTCGGCCGGATCGGACAGAGCGTGGCTGTGATTGCCAAGGCGTTTGGGATGCGCGTGATCGCCTTTGATTCCTATCCGACCAAGCAGGGCCAGGCGCTTGCGGATTACGTGCCGCTGAATATTCTGTATCAAGAATCCGACGTCATTTCCCTGCATTGTCCCCTGTTTGCGGAAACACAGGGGATCATCAACAGGGAAAGCATCGCGATGATGAAAAACGGCGTGATCCTGATTAATACCTCGCGCGGCCCGCTGATTGTGGAGGATGACCTGCGCAATGCGCTTAACAGCGGCAGAGTGGGTTACGCCGCTACGGACGTCGTCTCTTCTGAACCTATCCGGGAGGACAATCCGCTGCTGCAGGCAGAAAACTGTCTGATTACGCCGCATATCGCGTGGGCATCCAAGGAATCCCGTTCTCGTTTGATGGCAATCGCCATGAATAATCTTGCAGAATTCATCAAGGGAAATTGTCAGAATAACGTTTGGAAG
>JBDRTL010000052.1:0-3232 GCA_043824045.1 Bacillota bacterium | reverse complement strand
GATGACAGTCGCCGCGCCGGTGACGGCGTCGCCGCCGGCGTATACGCGGTCGCGGCTGGTCAGGCCGTCCTCGCTGCGGGTGACGAGGCAGCCCCATTTGTTGGCTTCCAGCCCTTTGGTCGTCCTGCGCAAAAGCGGGTTTGGGCTGGTGCCGATGGCCATGATCATGGTATCCACGTCCAGTACGAATTCGCTGCCTGCCTTGGGGATGGGGCGGCGGCGTCCGCTGTCGTCCGGTTCGCCCAGCACCATTTCGATGCACTTCAGGCCTTTCACCCAACCCTTTTCATCGCCCAGTACCTCCACCGGATTGGTGAGGAGTATGAATACGATGCCTTCCTCTTGGGCGTGCTCCACCTCTTCCAAACGGGCAGGCAGTTCCGCGCGGCCGCGGCGGTACACGATATACACGGTCCCGGCGCCCAAACGCCTGGCGCAGCGCGCGGCGTCCATCGCCACGTTGCCGCCGCCGACCACGGCCACGGCTTTGCTTTTCTGGATAGGGGTACGGCTCGTTTGATCGAACGCTTTCATCAGATTGACGCGTGTCAGGTACTCGTTTGCGCTGTATACGCCCTTCAGGCTCTCGCCGGGAATATGCATGAAGTTGGGCAGGCCCGCGCCGCTGCCGATGAACACGGCCTCAAACCCCTGCTTAAACAGCTCGTCGATGGTGAGCGTCTTGCCGACGACCACGTTGGTTTCGATTTTCACGCCCAGCGCTTTCAGGCTGTTGATTTCGTACTCCACGATGGCCTTGGGCAGGCGCAACTCCGGGATGCCATACACCAGCACGCCGCCAGCCATATGCAGCGCTTCAAAAATAGTGGCGTCGTACCCGAGTTTTGCGAGGTCGCCCGCGCAGGTCAGCCCCGCGGGACCCGCGCCGATGATCGCAACCTTGTGCCCGTTGGACTGTGGCTTTTCCAGTTTCGCCTGGCTGTGTTCCCTGTGCCAGTCGGCCACAAAACGCTCCAGCCGGCCGATGCCGACGCTGTCGCCCTTCTTTTTGCGAACGCACACTTCCTCGCACTGCGTTTCCTGCGGGCATACGCGGCCGCAGACCGCGGGGAGCGAGGTATCCGCGCTCAGGATTTCAAACGCGGCCTCCATATCGCCTTGCGCGACCTTTTGAATGAACGCGGGGATGTCGATCATCACGGGGCACCGGTTCACGCAGGGTTTGTGCTTGCAGTCCAGGCAGCGCCTTGCCTCGCTGATCGCCATTGCACGGGTGTAGCCCAGCGCGACCTCGCGGAAATTCCTGTTGCGAATCTCGGGTTCCTGCACGGGCATCGGGGTTTGGGTCAGACTCATGTTCCTGTCCGGCAATCACCGCACCTCCCTGGCAAACAGCTTGCAGGCTTCATCCCGGGCCTGGCACTCAAATTCCTGATACATGGTACTGCGGCTGATCGCCTCGTCGAAGTCCACCAGATGGCCGTCGAAATCGGGGCCGTCCACGCAGGCGAACTTGGTTTCGCCGCCGACCGTCAGGCGGCAGCCGCCGCACATGCCCGTGCCGTCCACCATGATGGGGTTCATGCTGACGACGGTTTTGACGTTGTATTTCCTGGTCAGGAGGCTGACGAATTTCATCATGATCAGCGGCCCGATGGCGATGACCTCGTCGTACCGGTTTCCGGCGTTGATCAGCGTTTCCAGCGCCGTGGTCACAAGCCCTTTCTCCCCGTAGCTGCCGTCATCCGTCATCATGCGGAGCTCCTCGCTGACGGCCTTGAATTCGTCCTCCAGGATGACCAAATCCTTAGTCCGGAACCCGACCACGCTGTGTACGGCCGTGCCCTGGCTGTGAAGCTTGCGCGCCACCGGCAGCGCGATGGCGCAGCCTACGCCGCCGCCGACAACGCAGACCTTCCGCAGCCCTTCGGTGCGGGTGGGCTCGCCCAGCGGGCCGACGCAGTCCTCAATGGCGTCGCCCTTGTCAAGCGTGTTCAGCTCCATGGTTCCCAGGCCGACGATCTGAAAAATCAGCGTGATGGCGCCGCTCTTGCGGTCATACGCCGCGATCGTCAGCGGCAGCCGCTCGCTGTCCGCTTTGGCGCGGAGAATGATAAATTGTCCCGCCTCGGCTTTTCTGGCAATCAGCGGGGCGTCGACGATGATCTGCGCGACCGTCGGGTTGAGCATTTTCTTGTCGAGGATTAAAAACATTGCGGTTTCCTTTCCCTAGCGTATGGCGATGCACTCGATTTCCACACTTGCGCCCAATGGCAAAGCGGCGACCTGCACGGTGCTGCGTGCCGGGAATTCACCCGGGAAAAAGCTTTGGTACGCTGTGTTGACGATGGAAAAATCAGCCATGTCCTTAAGAAAAATCGTAGTTTTAACAATATGTCCATACCCGAGGCTTTCCGCCGCCAGAACCTCGCCAAGGTTTTGCATGGCGTGTATCGCCTGCGCTTCTACGCCGTCGGCCAGCTTGCCGGTTTGTATATCGATCCCCAACTGCCCCGAAGAAAAGAACAGGGCGTCCGTGACGATCGCCTGGGAATAGGGGCCGATGGCCTTGGGAGCGGATGTGGTTTGCACGATCTTTTTCATGGTTTGGGTACCCCTTTCTGTACCGAGATAACAGGATCGGCCTGTTTCATCCGGATGATGAATAATCCGGCGTGCGTTTCCGATTGTAGTATGATCGCCATGCCCTGACGCGGCATTCCTTGTGAAAACTGCGCAAGAACAACCGCATGGAATCAGGAATTGAAGAGGTTGATCAACCCCTTGTCGGTCAGGCGCAGCGTCGGGATGACGGGCAAGGCCATGAACGAAAGGCTGATAAACGGATCGACGCCCTTGGCGATGCGCAGTTGTTCAGCCTGCTCCAGAATGGCTATTGTTCCGCGCTCGACGGTTTCGTACGGTTCGGCGCTCATCAGCCCGGCAACCGGAAGCGGAAGCGAGCCGGTCACCTTTCCGTTTTGCACGATTACATACCCGCCGCCGATTTCCCGGATGTGATTGACGGCAGCGGCGATATCTGCGTCGTTATCGCCCGCGGCAATCACGTTGTGGCTGTCGTGCGCGACCGACGCCGCCACGGCGCCGCCTTGTATCCGATAGCCCTTAAGCGGGGCGACGGCGATATTGCCGTTCTTCCCGTGCCGTTCCAGCACGCAGAGTTTGGAATATTCTGCGTTTGGCCGGAAAAAGCCGTTTTCTGCGGGTACTTCCTCGCGAAGATGGTTGGTGAGAAGCTGGGAGGGGATCA
>JBDRTL010000051.1:0-2310 GCA_043824045.1 Bacillota bacterium | reverse complement strand
CCTCCTCTTAGCCGGAATATTGGCCTATATAAAAGTATGGTTATTCGCCATGACTGCAATGTGCCTGCATTTTTGCATTATACCTGTCTGCCTGGTCAAAGTAAGTGATATCCGCGTATCCGGCAAATATCCTGCCGGAGTGCTTCACGCCTTCTGGAATATAATACCGATCTCCTTTTCTATAAACTTGTTTTACACCGTCGATGGTCAGCTCAATTCTGCCTTCCAGCACAACGCCCCACTGCCCGGCATGCGTATGTTCGGGCAGTATAGCATCCTCGGAAAACCTCATGAAGAGAATCTGATGGCCTTCGCCCTGTGAAAGGTAGGCTGTTGCGCCTTCAATAGGGATGTCTGCCACCGGCAAACGCAAAACCGGCGCAGGGAATATTTCCGTCATGCCGCATGCTCTTCCTTGCTTTCATTGTCCGGATTTTCATGGCCTCTTCGTAGGATTCTCCTGGCTAATAATGCCGGCAAATGGATTTTCCGTGGCTTGCATTATAGCATTTCGCCGGTTGGGTGTCAAAGCCGGCGCGCGGCGCGTTTGGCCTCGTACATCGTTTTGCCCTTCTCAAAATCGGCCTTCTCATCCTTTGTTTCGGGCGTGAGGCGCGGCACTTCCATGGGGTTGCTGTCCGCGCCCAGCGCGACCATGGTCAAGGTCGCCCGGTTTACGAGCCTGCGTTCCCGGCAGTGATTGGCTTCCACGAAAGTATCCACCCCAACCAGCATGCTCGTGCGCCCGGCGAACAGCATCCGGCCCTGCAATACGATCAAATCGTTAAGCGTTGCGGAGACCAGAAAATCGAGCCGGTCGATGGACGCGGTCGTGACCGCGCAACTGGAATGCCTGCGGGCAACCACGGCGGCGACGGTATCAATCCACTGCACCAGCTGCCCGCCGAACAGGTGGAAGAACTGGTTACAGTCCCCGGGCATCACGATGTGAACCTGCTCCGTCCGGCTATGGGACACGGTCCGGGACGCGGGATGTGGCTCACATTGCATGGGAATCCCTTTCCGCGCGGGGTTTCGCCCGCGCCGCTTTACAGGGTGACGATTTCTTCGCTGTTGATGATCGCGTGTAAAAGCTTTAATGGCCGCGCCGGCTCCGGCAACAGGGTGATCGCCTGGTTCAGCTCTTCGCGCGCGAACGCAACGTCCTCTTCCCTGCGGGCGTGCACGGTGGCGATCACACCGCCCGCGGCAACCGTATCCCCGATGCGGTGATGCAGCACGTAGCCCACGGACGGATCGATCACGTCGGTTTTCGTGGCACGGCCCGCGCCCATGCGCTGCGCCAGATAGCCCATGCGGGTGGTATCCATGCAGTGAATACAGCCCGCGCGTTCCGTATGCACGTCGCGGATGATCTTCGCCTGCGGCAAAAGCGAGGTGTGCGCGCAGACCTCCGGATTGCCGCCCTGCGCGGCGATCATCTCGCGCAGCTTTTCGATGCCCCGCCCAGTGGTCAGCATGGTTTGAAGCATCTGCCCGGCTTTGCGGGCATTGTCCGCCGCGCCCGCGGCGATCAGCATCTGCGCGCCGAGCTCCAGGGAAACGTCCAGAAGCGGCCCCTGCACGCGGCCGCACAGCACGTCGATCGCTTCCTTCACTTCCAGCGCGTTGCCGATGTGGCTGCCCAGCGGCTCGTCCATATCGGTGACGAGCGCGATCACTTGGCGCCCCGCGTCGGTGCCGATGCGTACCATCATCTGCGCAAGCTCGATGCTCTCTTCTTTTGTGCGCATGATCGCGCCCGAGCCCGTTTTCACGTCGAGCACGATGGCCCTGGCGCCGCTGGCGAGCTTCTTGGACATGATGCTGGCCGCGATCAACGGCAGGCTGTCCACGGTGGAGGTGACGTCGCGAAGCTGGTACAGGGCTTTATCGGCGGGGGCGAGGTCCTGCGTCTGCCCGACGACTGCCAGGCCGATCCGCCGCACCTGAGAGATGAATTGCTCCATGCTCAGGCTGATCTGAAATCCCGGGATGGATTCCAGCTTATCCAGCGTGCCGCCCGTGTGCCCAAGCCCGCGGCCGGACATCTTTGCCACCGGCACGCCGCATGCCGCCACCAGGGGCGCCACGATCAGCGTGGTGGTATCGCCCACGCCGCCCGTGGAATGCTTGTCCACGGGCACGCCGTCGATGGCCGAGAGATCGGCCATGTCGCCGGAATGCGCCATGGCGAGCGTCAGCCATGTGGTTTCATCGTTGTCCATGCCGTTTATGCGGATCGCCATTAAAAGCGCGGCAAGCTGATAATCGGGAATGCTCCCGTCGGTCGCGCCGTCGATAAAAAAC
>JBDRTL010000050.1:0-2643 GCA_043824045.1 Bacillota bacterium | reverse complement strand
CCAGCTGCGACGGGCTGGAACCGCTGCAGATGATGCTGGACGCGGCCGACGGCCAGATGTATATGCTGCGCGCGTACGACCCGGACCAGCCGATGTTCTGCAAAATCCCGATTGACCGTTTGCTGCCGAAGCTGCGCTTCGTTTACGGGTTCTGATTTCCGGGAAAGGAGGCGGCCATGAAGATCGGCAATCACGGGATCGTGAGTTACGCGGGGCTTTTAAAAGACGCGCTGCTCTCCGGCGCCGGCGCTCCCTTTCCGCGTATGGAGGCTCCCGGGCGTTATCAGGATTTAATTCTGCTGTTCCCCGCGGAAATGATACAGAATATGGAATATATCGGCAAGGCGACGGAGGAGAACAGGTTCGTCGCGCCCAGCGGCTTCAGCATGGAGCCCGCCGAGTACCACTACAAGATGTTTCTGGAGCACCCCTCGCTGTATGCGGGCGATAATTACTCCCGCAATTTCGATTACGAGGGCAACTATCAGGGCGTCGGCGTGTTTACCGTGGATTCGGCGTGGGCGGATATGTTTCCCCAGTACCGGCCGTTTCTGGGGGAGAAGCTGGTCATTCACCTGATCGGCAAAGGCTGCCAGGCCGTCGCGGTGCCGGAAAGCATCAAAATCCGGTCGGGCTTCCTCGACCGGATGGAGGAACAGCTGGAGATCACGGCGCGCGCGCAGTCGTTTGTGCGGTATGCGGCCGCCTATGTCCGTTCCGGCGAAACCTACGACGCGGACGAATGCGCCGCGGAGTATTTGAAATCAACCGACCGCGCCGCCGTCAGTGTTTCGCAGCAGGAGCTTGAGCAGGAACTCCAGCGCAGGGCGATGGCAGGCGGCAGGCGCGAAAAGGACGGAAACGAGGCCTTCTACCTGCGAAAGGCGCGCCTGGCCGGGCAGATTCGCCAGTATATGCCCATGCGTTATGCCTGCGATCTATTCGCCGAGCAGGCCGTCGCCCCGGCGTACGCGCGGCTGGCGCAGCCGTATTTCGAGGGCAGGGAGTTCATCGGCGACCTGTGGATACCGTATCAGGAAATACTGCCGTATGTAAGCGGCGCCGGTACTGCGCTTGATATGCGCGCGCTGTGCGAGAGTTTTCAGATCGCGCCGGCGTATGATCCGAAAACCGGGGGCGGAAGATACCCCGACCGCATCCGCATCGCTGTGGTGCGGGATCGGGATATGACGATTCTGACCGCCGACGCGCTCAACAACCCCGCGTACGGCAGCGGCATGAACACGGACGGAAAAATCGGCAGGCATGTGTATATCCAAAGCAGCCCGGAGATGATCCGGACCCGCAGGGTGGATATCGAAAAGATCACCTTCCGCTGCGAAAACCTGACGCTTTCCCGCGAGGAATATCTCGCGCAGCGCAAGAAAGCAAAGGCGCAGGAGATCAAGGGCAGGCTGATCGACGCGCTGTACCGCCTGCACATGGCGCAGTCCGGCAAAGATGCGGACGAGGCGATGCTTGTGAGCCTTCGGGAGCGGGCGGAGAGGCTCCGCGCCGCCGCACAGGCCGGCCAGGGCGCGATCAGCGGCTATGACGCCGATATCCGCTATCTGGAGCGCAGGCTGGACGATCCCGCCTTCAGCGACGCCGTGCGGGAAACGAGCGTCGAGTGCGGCTACGCGATGCGAAACGCCTGTTGCCGCGCGCAGGATTATAGTCCCGACGAAATCCAGTACGAACCGGCGAAAGCCGAACCCGGGAATACGACCGTTCCGAAAACGAAAGGAGACAATCCCATGAAACTGACGCCCAAAGATATCGCCAAAATGCTCGATCACAGCACCTTGCAGCCTTTCCTTACGCAGGAGGATGTCCGCAGGGGCTGCGAGGTCGCCTTGAAATACGACACCGCGAGCGTATGCGCCCGCCCCGCCGATATGCCGCTGGTCAAAGCGATGCTTACCGGCAGCGACGTGCGCGTATGCACGGTGATCGGCTTCCCGCACGGCAACCACAAGTCCGCCATCAAGCTGGCCGAAGCCCAGGCCGCGCTGGGCGACGGCTGCGAAGAGCTCGATATGGTTATCAACGTCGGCAGGCTGATCGCGGGCGACGACCGCTATGTGCAGGATGAAATCGCCGAACTCTGCGCCCTTGCGCACAGCCGCGGGGCGAAGGTGAAGGTGATTATCGAGACCTGTTATTTAGACGACGAGCAGAAGGTGCGCGTGTGCAAGCTGGCCGCCGCCGCGGGCGCGGACTGGGTGAAAACCAGCACCGGCTACGGCTCCGCGGGCTGCAAATTGGAGGACGTCATCCTCATGCGAAAGAGCGTGCCCGCGGACTGCCAGGTGAAGGGTAGCGGCGGCATCCGTGACCTGGACACGGTGCTGGCTCTGCGCGCTGTGGGCGCGACTCGCTGCGGCGTATCCGCCACGGAAAAGATCATGGCGGAGGCGGAAGCGCGCTTTTTAAACGGCACGCTGGAAGAACCGGCGCTTGCGGACCTCCCCTTTGAGGAGGACGCAAGCTATTAGACCATATGGCACTGAAAAGCAAGATCGGGTTAAAACCGATGGAAATTTACCGCTTTGAATCTTGACAGAACCCGCGTTCTTATGCTTTAATAATGGAGCGCTTTTATAACGCAAACGGTCTGTTGGCTCAGTTGGTAGAGCACAT
>JBDRTL010000049.1:0-6045 GCA_043824045.1 Bacillota bacterium | reverse complement strand
GTCGGTGAAGCCGACTGCCGCCGCGGCGGTCTTGATGCCCTGGATGTGCGCAAAGTCGTACCCGGTGTTCTCGTCATGCACCAGGATAACGCCGATTTTAACGGGTGCAGCAGCTGCCGGTTCCGCAGTGGGTTCCGCGGTCGGTTCTGCGGTGGGCTCTGCGGTCGGTTCCGCCGTGGGCTCCGCGGTCGGTTCCGCCGTGGGTTCCGCCGTGGGTTCCGCCGTGGGCTCCGCCGTGGGTTCCGCGGTCGGTTCGGCCGTCGGTTCTACGGTGGCGGTTGCCGTCGGTTCGGGCGTGGTTTGGTTGCACGCCGAGAACACAAACACCATGGACAGAGCCAGCAGCAATGTGATGATCTTTTTCATTTTCCATCCTCCATCAATTCTATGTTGGTTTTGCATGTGCAAATGATACCCGTTTTCAGGACGCCGGCCTGTCGCTCCGGTTTGTCTTTTTCTCCCCGGTATCCCGGTTTTCGCGGCGTGAGCCCTTTTTGCAAGGCGGCGGATACTCCTCGTGAATAAACGCTTGTAACACATGGATCGACAAACTCAAGATACTGTGTTTGCCGGTGTTTGTCAATACTATATATGCACTTTCGTCCAGGTGGTCAAAGAATTCGCCGCGCTTTCATTGAAAGTGACATTCGGTAAAAATAATATGGGTCGAAAGGTTTTGGAAAGATTGCATTTCTCCTCAAACGTCACTCTTAGTCGTTATATTTTAATATAATCGAATTTTTGCTCAATTGGTTTCTTCGATATTTTCCTGCCAAACGGAACGAATATTTCATCGTCCATTATCGCCGATATTGTGGCATCCTCTTACTCATCCTTATCTTCTTTTGGTTCATAGAAATATTCAATTTGTTTTTGCGAGCCGTTTGGCAGGAACGATTTGCGTCGTTCAAGGCGTTCCTTCATCTCCGTATGAATCGCCCGTATTTTACTCTCAAACAGTTTCTTCGGCGGTAAGGCTGTCCAATACTCAGCGACGGCGATACCCGCCTTATCCATTTCAAGCAATTCCACGGTTTCTCGGTTTGCCGATGCGCAGAGAATAATACCGATGGGAGCATCTTCACCCGGCTGGCGCTCATATCGGTTAAGCCATTTCAAGTATAGCTCCATTTGCCCCTTGTATGCGGCTTTGAACCTACCGACTTTCAATTCAACGACGACCAGCCGTTTCAGTATCCGATTGAAAAACAGTAAATCGAGAACAATGTCATCCCCGTCAATTATCATATGCTTTTGCCGTTCAACAAACGTGAACCCATGCCCGAATTCGAGGATAAAAGCCTCAAGTTCGGCCAATATGGCTTTTTCCAGGTCGGCTTCCAGAAAATTGTCTTTCAATCCCAGGCTATCGAGCAGATACGGGTCTTTAAACATGTTGAACGGAACCGCTGACTGCTCCGATAGATGGGTGTTTGCAATCTCCCTGCGCTCATATGCCTTGCGGGCAATCTGATGGCGTAACTCTCTTATGCCATAATTGCGCTCAGCCACGTCCTTTGCGTAGTACATACGCACATCTTCCGGTTTGAGTGGCAATATTTCTTTGAAGTGCGACCAGCTTAAATGTTGCGACAGTGTGGCAACAATTTCCGCGTTGGGGAACAACTCCGCAAATTGCATCATGCGATGCAGCTTAGATAGCTCAAAGCTATTACCATATTTCTCAGTTAATTGTCGCGACAGTGTAGCGAGAATCTTTTTCCCATACTCCGCCCGTTTATCGCCAAGCACCACATTATTTACAAAACGTCCAATTTCCCAATACATCAGCGTAACTTCACAGTTTGCGAATATTCCGGCACGAGTTTTACGTTTTTCGATAATCGCGGCAACACGCTCAAACAGAACAGCCTCGTCAACCTTTGCATTGCCGCGTGTAATGATTGTCACGGTTTTCTTGGCAAGCGCAGAGGGTTTCCCCATTATCGCTTTTTGTCCGCCCATCTATTCACTGCCTCCGATTATGATATTTTGATCCAGAGCAGGCAGCTCGTCTTCTCAGAGAATAGTGCTTTATGAACAAACTAAATACGAGTTTACCCTACTCCCACTCGATGCTCGCGGGGGGCTTGGTGGTGATGTCGTAGAGCACGCGGTTGACGCCGTGCACCTCGCCCACGATGCGGGTGGCGATCCTGCCGAGAACCGCGTAGGGAATCTGCGCTACGTCGGCAGTCATGAAATCGTCGGTGGTCACGGCGCGGATGGCGACGGCATAGGCGTAGGTGCGCTCGTCCCCCATCACGCCCACGCTGCGCGCGCCCGTGAGCACGGTGAAGTATTGGGAGATGCTCTGATCCAGCCCCGCTTTTTTAATCTCGTCGCGCAGGATATGGTCGCTTTTCCGGACGATCTCCACCTTCTCGGGCGTGAGCTCGCCGATAACACGGATGGCGAGGCCGGGGCCGGGGAACGGCTGCCGCCTTACCAGGCTATCCGGCAGCCCGAGCGCGACGCCGAGCATGCGAACCTCATCCTTGAACAGCATCCGAAGCGGCTCCACCAGACTGTCAAAGCCCAGTTCCCGCGGCAGGCCGCCGACGTTGTGGTGGCTTTTGATCACCGCGCTGCCCTTGGTGCTGCCTGATTCAATCACGTCCGGGTAAATGGTGCCCTGGGCGAAGAAATCCCGCTTGCCGAGCTTCTGCGCTTCCTGTTTAAACACGTCCACGAAGTTTTTGCCGATGATCTTGCGCTTTTGTTCGGGATCGGTCACGCCTTTCAGCTCGCGGAAAAACTGCTCGCTCGCACCCACCTGCACGAGCCTTACGGGGAAGGTTTTCGTAAACACCTCCACTACCTGATCGCTCTCCCCCTGCCGCATGAAGCCGTGATCGACGTACACGCAGGTCAGCCGGTCGCCGATGGCGCGGTACAAAAGCGCCGCCGCGACCGAGGAATCCACGCCGCCGCTCAGGCCCAGCAGCACCGTACCCGTCTCCCCGACCTTCTCCCGAATCTGCGAAACGGCGATCTCCGCGTAGGACTCCATGTTCCAGTCGCCTTTGAACCCACAAATATCGATCAGGAAGTTTTTCAGCACCCGGCAGCCTTCTTCGGTGTGCGTCACCTCGGGGTGAAACTGCACGCCGTAGAGCTTGCGCGTATCGTCGGCCATGGCGGCGTACGAACAGCAGCCGGTGTGCGCAAGCATTTGAAAGCCTTCCGGCAGGCCGACCACCTGATAGGTGTGGCTCATCCAGCAATGGCTTTCTTCTTTCAGCCCCCCCAGCAGTCCGCCGTCGCGTTTATCCATCACGGTCGGCGTGCGGCCATATTCGCGCTGCTCGCAGGCCGCCACCTTGCCACCCAGCAGGTACGCGGTCAGCTGCATTCCGTAGCAGATGCCAAGCACGGGAACGCCGAGCGAAAAGACCGCTTTGTCGCACTTGGGCGCGCCCTCCGCCAGCACGCTCGCGGGCCCCCCCGACAGGATGATTCCCTTCGGCTCTCTTTTTCGTATCTCCTCAACGGTCGTCGTGTACGGCAGCACCTCGGAAAACACGCCGCATTCCCTGACACGGCGGGCAATCAACTGTGTATACTGGGCCCCGAAATCCAAAATCACAACACATTGCGGTTTTTGCATGGGCGCCTCCCTTTCATGCGATAGGATACCAGTATTGTGCCACAAACCACGCCCTGCCGCAAGGGGATTGTCCACGGGATGAATATGGGGTTTTTGTTGACGTACGCCCGCCGTATGGGTATAATGTGCACAGTTTATCCTGTGGAAAGGGGTCAAAGCATGAGACGCCGCCTGTTCATCTTTTTTGCCGTGTTGTTTGGCGCGCTGGGCGTGCTGCTTTTGCTGTCCTCGCTGATCGAAGGCCCCGCCGCAGAAGATACGCCGGAAACGCTGCCCGCCGCGCACACCATCACGGCGTTTGCCGCCATGCCCCCCGCCCCCACGTCCGCGTCCGCCGCGCCGGTCGGCGCTTGGCTGCGGATCGCGGCGCTGTTTGCCGCCGTGGCCGTAAGCGTCCCCTGCCTGAGCTGCACCTGCGACGCCAACGGGCGGGTGCTGTGCAAACGGCGGTATGCGCGCAGTTATCACCTTGTGTTCAAGCAGGAGTTTGCCTGCGGTTAATCCTCAAAACACATCAAAATCCATGAAAAAAAGCATGCCGTGCATTCCGTTGCATTTGGCCTGCGAAGCATAAGAAAGGAAGAGACAAACCAAATGAAAGTCAACAACCGCCGGCGGGCAAAGCTTTCCAAGCGCATGGTTTCAATCGTCGCGCTGAGCGTATTGCTTGCCGTTACCATCCTTGTCGGGTATGTCGGGCTAAACGGCATGAACCTGGACAGCCGGGGCCTTTACAAACTGCTGCCCTGGATTCCGCAAACGAACGTCACCAAGGAAACCTGGCCCGCTTCCATCCCGCTGGGCCTGGATTTGCAGGGCGGCGTATTCGTGGAATATGAAGCCTCGATGTCCGACGAACTGCGCGCGGAAGGGTACGATTTCAACACCCTCTTGGAAAACACGATGGATATCATCTCCCGCCGCCTGAACGACAAGGGGTTCACGGAGGCCACGGTGTCCAAGCTCGGCACGGCCGGCATCCGCGTGGAAATTCCGGAAGTGACCGATCCCGCCGCAGTGCTCGACCTGATCGGTTCCCCCGCCAGGCTTGAGTTTCTGGATTACGATGGCAATGTGTTCCTGGAAGGCCGCTACCTGAAAACCGCAATCCGCACCGTAGATGAAAACTCCAAGCCCGCCATCAGCTTCTCGCTGACCGGCGAGGGCGCGGAAATCTTCGGCGATATGACCGCCAAGTCCATCGGCAAGACCATCACCATCCAGCTGGACGGCGTGGTGCTGATGAGCCCGCGGGTCGATTCCGCGATCTACGGCGGCAACATTCTGGTCACAGGCTCGTTCACCGAGGAGCAGGCCGATACCTACGCCCTGCAGCTGCAAAGCGGTTCGCTGCCGCTGGACCTGCGCCAGGACAAGCTGGATACGGTCTCCGCAACCCTGGGCGACGACGCGCTGGGCTCGTCTGTCAACGCGGCCATCATCGGCATCCTGCTGGTGATGATCATCATGGGCGTGCGCTACCGCGTATCCGGGCTGCTGGCCGACTGGGCGCTGTGCATCTATATCATTCTCCTGTTCCTGCTCATCGCCATCGTCCCGGGCATTCAGCTTACGCTGCCCGGTATCGCCGGTATCATCCTGGGCATCGGCATGGCGGTGGACGCAAACGTCGTGATCTTCGAGCGCGTGAAGGAAGAAGCGCTTGCGGGCCGCCCGCTCCTACACGCGGTACGCATCGGCTTTAAAAACGCGATGAGCGCCGTGGTGGACGCAAACGTCACCACCATCATCGCCGCCATCGTGCTTCTGTTCTTCGGCACGGGTTCGGTGCAGGGCTTTGCAACCACGCTTTTGTTAAGCGTGATCGCGTCCATGTTCACGGCCATCATCGTGACCCGCTTCCTGCTTTTGAACATGACGCGCATATTCAAAAACCCCAAGCTTTACATGACGCCCAAAAAACTGACGATGAAGACGACCATGGCTGCAAAGGAGGCGAAGTAGGATGGTGATTAAAAACCGTTTGAAAATCTGCCTGGTGATTTCGGCAGCCATTATGCTGACCGCGCTGGTGATGACAGTGCTTGGCTACGGCATTAACTTCGGCATCGATTTTGCCGGCGGCCTGTCCATCGAGTACAACATGAATTCCACATTCCAGCAAAGCGACGTAGAGACCGCGCTGCGCAATCAGGGCATCACGGACTATAAAGTAACCACCACCGGCGCGGACGGCGCTACGCTTAACATCCGCATCCCGAAACTTGAGTCCAACGAAGAAATTCAGGATCTGCAGTTGGGGATTGAGCAGGAGCTTGTTGAAAAATACCCCGGCATGGATACCGTGAACGCCGCCGCGAGCTACGTGGGCCCCACCGCGGGCGCGACTCTGGTGAAGAACGCCGTCCTGAGCGTCGTCATCGCTTCGGCGCTGATGCTCGTCTACATCGCGTTCCGCTTCAGCCTATTTTCTG
>JBDRTL010000048.1:0-2072 GCA_043824045.1 Bacillota bacterium | reverse complement strand
GTGATGGCGGAAGACGGGAACCTGCTCGCCGGAATCCGGCGGGAGCGCGGCCTATCTGCGCCCGGCTGCGGTACCGGACGCGACGCCGCCGTACTTCGCCATATGGAGTTCGCGGACGGATTTCATCTGCACCGTGACGCGGTCGCCCGCAAAGGATAAAAGCATATCCACGCCGCACGGGCGGTCTCCCACCATATAGCTGGTCAGGCGGAACAACTGAGGCGCGATCCACCCCGCGGACGTGACGCAGGGCTCCTCCAGAGCGGGGAACGTGGAAGCGGCCCAGCTTCCGACGCCAAAGGGCAGCGTGTGGCGGCCGGAGGCGTTTTCGTAGATAAGTTCCCGCCCGCGCAGGCACAGGAGGCGTAAATCCAGCGGGTTTAAGTCAAACGCGTACTCCCGCCCATAGGCGCCTGCGAATGTGTCGTTGTTTTCGACGGCGCGCATGGAAAGGGCGTTGATTTTTTCCTCCAGGGCGTCCCATTCGCCCTGCGGGGAGCGCGTTTCGCCAAAGAGCCCCGGGTAGACCTCCTGCCAGAACGCGTCGCAGATCTTTTGCAGATCGTCCAGCTCCAGCTGCGTGTCGGCGATCGTGCAAAACACGGTCTGCAAGTCCGGCAGGCACAATGCCAGCTGCCCGCCCATGCCGTACATCGCGAAGCTGTTGTTCCGCATGCGCCAGAACTGGTACCCGTAGCCAAACGTCTGCTCGGCGTAATCCTGTAATGGCGTGTCGATCTGCTTAAGCGTGGCTTCCTGCAGATAGGGTTCCAGCGCCGTGCCTTCCCCCATGCGCAGGCAGAATTGCGCCACCTTGGCCAGGTCGCGCAGCGACAGCACAAGCCCAGTTCCACCTTGGCTTACGCCCATTGGATCGGTCAGCCAGCGTTTATCGTCGCTCGCGCCGATGATATCAAACAGGCGCGTTTGCAGAAAGCGGAGCAGCGGCATGCCGCTCAGCCGCTCCGCAAGCGCCGCGAGGGTGTGGGAGGACGAGGTGTCGTAGCAGAAGACCGTGCCCGGCTCATGGGTCGGCGGATGGGTAAAATAGCTGCGGGTCCAGTCCTCGTCGTTTGCCAGCTTATACGTGGTGAAGCGGTGGCACGACGCCATGCGCAGCATATCGCGGATGGTGAGGCGCAAAAGCGGGCCGGGAACGGTTTTGGGTAGCTTATCGGGAAAGTAATCGCAGATGGAGTCGGTCAGCTTCAGCTTCCCGTCCGCCTTAAGCAGGCCGACGGCCAGCGAGGTCATGCTCTTGGATACGGAGAACATGCGGTGGGGGACGCCCGCCCGCAAAGGCGCCCAGTATCCCTCGGCAGCCGTCAGCCCGTCGCGCATGAGCGCAAAGCCGTGCATGCACAGCCCGCTTTTCTCCAGGCGGCCGAGCATGCGGGAGACGGCGGGGGCCGAAACGGCGGCGTGTGTATTCGTCATAAACCATCAGCTTCCTTATCCTAAGTTTCCGTGCGGCCTGTACCGCGCAGCCGGTTGTGATTTCATCCGTTTTACTATACGTTTTCAGCGCCGGGCGCGCAACCCATTTTTCGGTTTTTTGAAAAATCCGCCCGTTTACGAGATTGCGGGTGCGGAATCCGGCCGATGATGATATGCTTGTGAAAACAGCAAAGGGAGATTTGTATGCGGTATCAAAATCCCATCCTGTACGGCGATTATTCCGACCCGGACGTCATCCGCGTCGGGGAGGACTACTACATGGTGTCCTCCTCCTTCACGTACCTGCCGGGCATCCCCGTGCTGCACTCCGGGGATCTCGTGCACTGGCGGCTGATCAACTACGTGGTGAAATCCCTTCCGTCTGCGCGCTACGGCGCGCCCGCGCATCAATGCGGAACCTGGGCGCCGAGCATCCGGCATCACAGCGGGACGTACTACGTTTACGTCTGCCTGCCGGACGAGGGGCTGTTCGCGTTTACGGCAAAGCACCCCGCGGACGTCTGGGAAGCGCATTACGTGATGGACGTCACCGGATGGATCGACCCCTGCCCGTTCTGGGACGGGGACGGGAGCGCGTACCTGCTGCACGCGTTTTCATTAAGCCGCGTGGGCGT
>JBDRTL010000047.1:0-2536 GCA_043824045.1 Bacillota bacterium | reverse complement strand
TGTCGAATGTTCCGGTCTTGAAAAAATTCTCGGATACCCTGCGGCGGAAATAATCAATCGTCGTCCTCGTCATTGCCCAGGCGCTTTTCGATCGCGTCGATCACGGTTTTGAGCACCTTGATCCGCGCGTACTCCTTGTCGTCGGCTTCGATCACCGTCCACGGCGCGAAAGCCGTGTGCGTGCGCTGCAGCACCTCGTCGAGCGCCTGCTCGTAGGCGGGCCACTTTTCGCGGTTGCGCCAGTCGTCGTCGGTGATCTTCCACCGCTTCTCGGGGTCGGCCTCGCGGTCGTTGAACCGCTGCAGCTGCGTATCTGGGTCGATCTGCAAAAAGAACTTGCAAAGGATCGCGCCGTCGTCCGTCAAAAGCTTTTCAAAACGGTTGATCTCCTCGTAGGCGCGCTGCCACTGCGGCTGTGTGCACAGCTGCTCCACGCGCTCCACCATCACGCGGCCGTACCAGGTGCGGTCGAAAATCGTGATATGCCCCCTGGGCGGCAGCGCCGTGAAGAACCGCCACAGGTAATGGTGGCTTTGCTCCGTGGGCGTGGGCGCGCCGATGGGCGCGACCGTGAACCCGCGCGCGTCCAGCCCCGCGTTCAGCCTGCGGATCGCCCCGCCTTTTCCGGCGGCATCCCAGCCCTCAAAGCCGATCACTACGGGGATGCCGCGGCGGTACAGCTTCACCTGCAGCTTGTACAGCCGCTTTTTCAGCGCCCCGAACTCGGAATCGTAGTCGGTTTCCAGCTGCCGGTTCAGATCGATGGCCCTGAGCGGCGGGAAGCCAAGCGACGGGATGGGAGAGAGGTTGGGCAGCATCGGCACATCCCATGGCCGAAGGCCCTTGCCCTGCTCCCGCAGCGCGTCCTCAAACGCCCGGATCACGGTCAAATACATCTGCCGCGTGCAGTCTTTCAGATCCGTCGCGTCCAGAATATGCCAGGGCGCGCCCTTTAAATTGGTGATGGACATGAGGTTGTCCATCCCCCGCATATATTCGTCGTACCGCTTGTTCTGCTCGTGGTCGTGGGCGTCCACCTGCCAGGCGGTCGATTTGTTGTTTTCCATCCTGCGCAGGCGGTCGTACTGCTCCTGCCGGGAGATGTGCAGGAAGAACTTGAGTATCAGCGTGCCGTCGCAGAGCAGCTGGCTTTCCATGCTGATGATCTCGTCGAGCCGCCGGGGTAAAAACGCGTTGATTTCATCCTCGCGTTCAAAGCAGGCTTTGTTCAGCTCGCCGTACCAGCTGGAGCAAAACAGCGAGAGGTTTCCCTTCGCGGGCATCTGCGTCCAGTAGCGCCACATGGGGGGATAGGCCTGTTCCACGCAGTTGGGCTTGCGGACGGGGTGCGCCTTGTACCCGCGCGCGTCCAGCCCCTCGATGAGCCGGGAAAGCATCGTGCCCTTGCCCGACGCGCTCAGGCCCTCGATCACGATCACCACGGGAATCTGCGCCTCACGGATCTTCTGCTGCAGGGCGATCAACTGCTTGCGCAGGCCGTCCATGTCCGGCGGCGCATCCGCGGCCGCAGGCGGCTGCCCGGCGGCGGGGTCCTGGGGCCGGCCTGTGGAAAGGCTTGCGTTCAGGGCGCTGGCGAAGATGGTCTTCATCAGCTCCATCATGTGCATCTGCTCGTCTGTCGGCCGAAACGACGGCGCGGGCCGGGGCGCGGGAACTGCGGCGGCGTCCCCATTCTCGCCGTCATAGGCGGGCGGATTTGCCTCTGCGGGCGGTATAGGATCAGGCGCGGGCGCTTTTTTGGGCTGGATGCCTTCGCCGCCGGCGGGCGGTTTTGCGGGTACGGGCGGCGCCTTGGGGAGCTCGGGTTTCCGGACGGGCGTAAAATCGGCGTCGTCATCGTCTTGGGCGGGCGCTTTCGCCGCGGCGGGCATGACGATTTTAGGAGCGGCATGCGTTTCCTGTTTTGGCGTGGGAGAAACAACGGCGGCCGGCTTATCCGGCGCCTTGCGCAGGGGCTTTAGCAGAGCGGAATTGTCCAGCGGCTTTAAGTGCATGTCCGGCTGCAAAACAGCGTCGCTGTCGTGGTCGCCCATATCGGTTCTCCCTTCGTGTTTCTGATATGCGTATTCTGTACGGGACAGGCGTACTCCTGCTTGTTTTCGAATAACCCCCGTGGTAGAATTGAGCGAGAAACAACCGCATAGGAGGAAAAGATAATGAAGGTTTTATTGATCGGCGGTACGGGCACCATCTCCACGGCGGTTTCCGCGCTATGCGTGAAACTGGGATGGGAAACGTACCTCTTAAACCGCGGCAGCCGCGGTGAATTTGTGCCCGATGGCGCGCATGTGATCACCGCGGATATGAAAGATATCGGCGACGTACAGAAAAAACTGGACGGGATGACATTTGACGCGGTGGCGGATTTTATCGCCTTTACCACGGAGCACGTCAGGCGCGATATCGAACTGTTTGAGGGCAGGTGCGCGCAGTATATCTTCATATCGTCGGCGTCGGCGTACCAAAAGCCGCTCGGGAGCCCCGTAATTACCGAAAGCACCCCGCTTGCAAACCC
>JBDRTL010000046.1:0-4421 GCA_043824045.1 Bacillota bacterium | reverse complement strand
TTCAAAATCTTTTTTAGATCAGGAGGCCTGAAGGTTCCCGTTTTCCATCGAACGGGGGGTCAGTTCGCCAGCCATGCCCGGATTTTGAACTTTCTTTCCTCTCCCGCTCGGAGTGGCTCCTCTTTCTTGGATACAAGGCTGCCGATGATCTCGGGCGCGGAGAACCCGATGGCAAGCGCTTTCGTAATGGATGCCGTGCTCAGGATATACACGGTGAACCCGCCCAGCAGAATTTGCAGGACGAGAGACAGCCAGTACGTGAAGTGCTTGAAGCAACCCAGCACGTTCTTCTGATTTCTGTTTTTGATGATTCGGAGGATGTCCGGAACAAGCCCTCCCAAACAGCCCAGCAGGAACATATCTACTTTGAACTCAGGCATACGCTACCTCCTTGCGAATCGCAGATGGTGCTTTACGGTAACGGCGGGCATGCGGTTTTGGATCCTTCTTTTTGTATATTATATCATAAAAACGTCGAAATCGCATATTCCATTTTTAATTTTTAAGCGCATCAAACCATTTGGGTACGGATATGAAATGGATATTCGCAATCGCCGGCTGATCTGCCGCCCGGCCGATTTGCGAACCTCCCCGCGCAGAAAAGCTATCCGCTGCGCGGCCGCGCCTTGCGGGCGCACGTTCGCCGATCGATCCTACTTCTTCTTCGCGGGTTTGGCGGCTTCGGGCTGGGGGTCCTTGGCGGCGGGAGGTTCGGGCTTGCCTTTGGGCGGCTGCGGGTTGTGCAGGAGGGAATTGCACAGCAGCAGATAGGCCGCGCCCTGCACGGCGCAGGTTAAAAGCGGCAGGGGCTGGGTATCGCTCAGCGCGGAAAACACGGCCCGCTCCGTTTGGCAGAAGTTTTCGTAGTGCGCCTGCATGGTGGTGTTTTCGGGCGGCTGCACAAGGGTTTTCATGTTTTCTGTGGAAATGGATTGTTTCAGCACGCAGATCATCAAAAGCTGCGCCAGCTGGTCGCGGCTGTATTTCTTGGCGACGGGCCGGCCCACCAGGCTGATTTTTACGTAATTGTTGACCATCGAGGGCGTGAAAATACGGTCGCCTTCCATGAACAGCTCCTTGCACTGGCGCTCCACGAACGTGATGACCTGGTCCATGTACAGCCCGAGATCCGGAATCAGCTCCCAGGGAACGGGCTGAAAGCCGTTGAGCCGCGCGGCAAACTGCCGTTGTTTTTCCGTCATACCGTACCTCCGTGACCGCATCTATACAGGATTTACATGGAATTCATACGAATATCATAACACATGATGTAAAATATGGCAAGAGGAAGAAAATTATACTTGACAAACATGGGAAGATGCCGTAATCTGGTAAATGTTACTAGATAGTAAGGATGTGTATCTATGTTCAGTTCTGAAATTCATGTCTGGGGAGATTCGATCGCGGTCGGCATTACCTACGACGAGCGGCGCAAGCGCTACGTCATTTCCAAGGCACGCTGCCCCAAGCGAATCTCCGAAGGGCTTCAGTGCAAAGTGGTCAACAACTCCAGGATGGGTGCGACGGTGCTGGATGGACTGGAGAGGTTTGAAGCCTCCCAGCCGGTGGACGGCGCGCTGTGCGTTCTGGAATACGGCGGCAACGACTGCAACATGGACTGGGCGAAGGTCGCCGGGCACCCCGAGGATCCGCCGCAGCCAAACGTGGAACTGCCTACGTTTGCTAAAAAACTGGAGGAATTCATCCGGAAAATCGAAAGCAGGAACATGAAGCCCATGTTGATCACGCCGCTGCCCCTGCACGCGGAAAAGTTTTTTAACTGGGTCTCGCAGGATTTGGATAAAGCCGCCATCCTCAAGGCCGTCGGCGAAGTGCAGAATATCTACGGCTGGCAGGAGCGCTACGCCATCGCCGTGCGCAGCGTGGCCGCGAAAACGAATACGCCTCTTCTAGACCTGCGGGACACGTTTCTTGCGAATAAAGATTACCCCTCGCTGATCTGCCGGGACGGCATGCACCTGCTGGACGACGGGTACCGCTACATCGCGGATTATCTGCTGCGCAGGATACAGCTCACGCCCGAGTGTATCTGAGCTAAGCGTTATAAAAAGCCTTGACAATCCGTCAAGGTTTTTTTATATTGAGAGCAGAGAAAACCGATAGAGACCGACTGGATGAGATGATCTTTTTCAGCAGCAGACAAGGGAGGAAATTTCCATGATAAAGCCGCTTGCGTTTCTGGCCGCCGCCATGTTCCTGCTTTCCCTGTCCGCCGCCGGCGCAACGGAATTGCCGGCGCAGCCGACGCTCACCTATATCGGACATGCGCACCTGATGATCGTCACGGCGGAGGGCACCGTGATCTATATCGATCCGATACCGATCTCCGGGTATACCTATGAGCACAAGGCGGATATCATCCTCGTCACCCACGAGCACAGCGACCACAACAAGGTCGACATCGTTCCCCAAAACGACGGCTGCGTGGTGCTCCGCGTCAAGCAGACCATCAACAAGGACGGCACCTACAACACGCATGAAATCGGGGAAGTCACCGTGATTCCCGTACCCGCTGAAAACAAAAACCATAACATCAAACAGACCAACGGCCTTGTGATTCTCTTTGACGGTTTCGCGGTCTACCACGCCGCCGATACCGACAAGCTCGATTCCATGGCCGATTTGCAGCAGTACGAGATCGATTACGCGTTTTTCCCGATCGACGGCGAGTACAACATGGACGCGGCCGAGGCGATGGAATGCGCCGCGCTGGCCGGGGCGAAGCACAATACGCCTATCCACTGGTTTGATGCCGATCCGGCAGCCTTCGCGCCGGATAACCTGCTGTTTATGAACTTCGGCGATACGATTACTTTGGAAAAGCCGGACGAATCATGAAACGAAGAATCGCGTCTATACCGACGCGATTTTTCGTATGGCCTCCACATCCAAAAGCCGCACGCTCGACAGATAAAAATCCAACAGCCCCTCGTCGCGCAAAAGCCCAAGCTCCCGCGACATCGACGGGCGGGACACGTTGAGGTAATCCGCCAGTTCGTTTTTGTTCATCGGGAGGATGAACGTATCGGCGCTGCTCAGCTTTCGCTGTTCCAGCAGATAGGTGCACAGCTTCTGGCGGATGCCCCTGATCTCCAGATACTCCACCTTCCGGTTCAGCCGGACGGCCTTTTCGGCCAGGATTTTGAGCATATTCTGCACCAGAATTTTGTGAAATCCGCAGGCGCGGGGGCAATTGCCCACAAAACGCCCCCGGGGTACAAACATCAGCACGCTGTCTTTTCGCGCGGTAACGGTGGACGGCCAGGCTTCCTGCCCCGCGAACGCCGCGATTTCGCCGAACGTGCCGCCCTGCCCGATGATCGCCAGCAGCGATTGGCTGCCCGCCGCGTTTTCGTGCAGGATTTCCACCTCGCCCCAGAGCACGATGCCGATGCCGTGCAGGGGATCCCCGGCGGATACCGCGATTTCACCCTTCAAAAAGCGTTTGACAAGCGGGTTAAAGCACGCCATCAGCGACTTGAGGTCATCCGGCGCGATGCCTTTGAACAGGGGGGCGGTCTGCAGTTCGTTCAGATAATCGATGACCATCGTTTCCGCCTTTTGTATCCACAGATACGGATTTTTCGTCTCCATCATAATAGGATAGGGGTGTGAAGTCAACCCAATGCCTGAGGAGGAGACAGATATGAAACGAAAGATTATCACGATTGACGAAGCGAAATGCAACGGCTGCGGCCTGTGCGTCAACGCCTGCCACGAGGGCGCGATCGCGCTGGTGGACGGCAAGGCGCGGCTGATCTCCGAAAGCTACTGCGACGGGCTGGGCGCGTGCCTGCCGCACTGCCCCGTGGACGCGATCACCATTGAGGAGCGCGAGGCCGCGGCCTTTGACGAGGCGTATGCCCTCAAACATCAGCAGGAGACGCAGGATCAGGCGCACAAACCAGACGTACAGCCCGCGGTCTGCTCCTGCCCGGGCATACAGCCGCGCACGATGGAGCGGACGCAGGCCCCGGCTGCCCACGCGGACGCAAAGGCCGAATCCCGGCTTGCGCAGTGGCCGTGCCAGATCAAGCTCGCGCCGGTCAATGCGCCGTATTTCCATCAGGCGCATCTGCTGATCGCCGCAAGCTGTACCGCGTACGCCTGCGCAAACATCCACGAGGAGTTCATGCGTAACCGGATCACGCTCATCGGCTGCCCGAAACTCGACGGCGTGGACTACGCAGAAAAGCTGGCGGCCATCCTGCGCGAAAACGAAATCAAGACCGTCACTGTGCTGCGCATGGAGGTGCCTTGCTGCGGCGGCATCGTCACCGCGGTGAAAAATGCCATCCTCCAAAGCGGCGAGATGATCCCCTGGCATGTGGTCACCCTGTCGACCGACGGAAGGATACTGGAGGACTGAACGATGATAGAGCAGGTATATCGCTTTGCGG
>JBDRTL010000045.1:0-2387 GCA_043824045.1 Bacillota bacterium | reverse complement strand
CCCTTTTTTCAGCATCGGAAGCAGGTTTTTCGGATCCTTGGTGAAGCCCACGGGGCAGAACAGCTGTCCGATTTTTTCTTCCAGAGTCATGGAGGCAATGGTATCGTCCACCCATTGAATGTCCTCGTCGTTCAGATAGTACGGCTTTGCTTTCAACTCCATATTGCCGCCTCCTTATATGATACCGTCACGCTTGAAATCTTCCAGTTCCGCAGGCGTATACCCCATCATATCAACGTATATTTCCTGGTTGTGTTCCCCCAGCACAGGAGCGGGCCTGCGGATACTCGGCATGGTATCCAGCATCTTGATCGGATTGCCGTTAACCTTCATCTTTCCGATTACGGGATGCTCGATATCCACAAACATCTCACGGGCGACGGCAATGTGCTCGTCCCGGGTAATCTGGCCTACATCAAAGATGGGGCCCGCAGGAATGCCGTTGGACAGCGCGATGTCCGTAACCTCTTCCACGGTGTGCTTCATCGTCCATGTTTCAATATAGGATTTTTGAATTTCGGTGTTTTGCACGCGCAGCGGAACGGTTAAAAACCGCTGGTCCGTAATCATCCACGGCATATCCAGCACATCGTTGCACAGCTTTTCATACAGCCGCTGATTGCCGCAGGCGATGATCACATACCCGTCTTTGGCCTGATACGAGTCATAGGGGGCAATCGAAGCATAGGCATTGCCTATCCGTTGCGGTATCTTTCCCGTATCGTAGTACCGGGCAAACGCGTTCTCCAGGCTGGCGACGACCGAATCCACCAGCGAAACGTCGATTCGCTGCCCGTGTCCCGTTTCATGGCGGGCGTTTACGGCGGCGAGCACGCCGATGACCATGTTCATACCGCCCAGCATATCGCCCATGGCGTTACCCGAGCGCGTCGGAGGGCTGCCCTTGGTTCCGGTGATGCTCATCAGGCCGCCCATGGCCTGCGACAGGATATCGTATCCCGGCCGCTGGGCATAGGGCCCGTAGGTGCCGAAGCCGGATACTGCGGCATAGATCAGCCGTTCGTTATGGGGCTTGAGAACATCGTATCCCAGCCCGAGCTTCTCCATCACGCCGGGACGGAAATTTTCGATCAGGATATCCGCTTTTTCGGCCAGCTTAAAAAAAATCTCCTTGCCCTTTTCGGTTTTCAGATTCAGCGTAATGCCTCTTTTGTTGCGGTTAAGATTGGCGTAATAGGTGCTCTCCCCGTTTTTATACGGACCGTATCCCCGCGCGTCGTCCCCTGTGCCCGGGATCTCTATTTTGATGACGTTCGCGCCCAGGTCCCCAAGGATTGATCCGGCGTAGGGACCGGCGACCACCCTGGTAAGATCCAGGACGGTCAGATTCTGCAGAGCTCCTTGCTGTTCCATGCCTGTGTCCTCCCTCTATTCCAACGGTAACTGTATCGTTGAAGGGTATGGGGCTCCGAAATATAGGGTCTGCTTGGCTGTTCGGGCCTTAACCTGAAGCGACCAGATCCCTGCCGTATTGGTATGTATCGCGTATTGCGGAAAATCAGAGGATGAAATATCCACGCGAATGCGGGATCCCTGATGAATCGTGTACATGACATCCCACATGTCGATCGCAGCCTTGACGATCTCGCCGGGCGTATAGGAAGCGCGCTCGTCGGCGGGATCGCCGCGATAGGCTAGCGTGGTGATACTGCCGCGGATACTTCGTGCCGTGCCGTTTGGCAGGACCTCCATCACCTTTGCGGTAAAAGCGGTATCCTCCGCATCGGAAGCCACGAAAAGCTCCGCTGCGATCCGTCCGAGAATCGTCGTGTCCCCGGCCAGCGGTTCCGATATGAAACTCAGCACGTCCGGGCGGTAATCCGGCGGAGGCTGAAGCAGGCTTCCGTTATCCTGCATATTGCGCAGCAGCGATTCGGCGCCGTGGGAGCGTACGGGATTATCGGGATCGTACAGATAGCCTGCGGCGCCCGGCGGCGGAATGTTGGCGGAAAGGGCCCGTGTTGCGTCCCGCTCATCGGAAAGGTACAGCGTCAGCTTCTTCTCTCCGGGGAACGGATAAGCCGGCTTTTCTTCCCAACAATCGGCGCCTGTGTTATACACCAGCACTTTCCCATGGGGCATAGTTTTTTCCTTGAGAAGCTTGACGAACCATTCATAGGCAGTTTTGGTATCATTGTTGTCTAGATGATCTATCCTATGATCTTCCAGACAAGGCTGAAAAGAATGATTCCAGGCGCCGATGCGAAGGGTGCTGTACCTTCGGCTATCTTCGGAGAGTTTACGCCAGTTTTGCAGGGCGCTGCCCAGATGGTGGTCATACCATGATTCGCCCAGATAAACGGGAATGCTGACCCTGGAAGGAATCTCGTCCAGCATCTTCCAAAACCCGGAATTCCAGTAAGCGT
>JBDRTL010000044.1:0-2155 GCA_043824045.1 Bacillota bacterium | reverse complement strand
CGCGCGGCTGAACGCGATGCAGCCCGCGCTTCGCGGCCTGCACGGCCTGTGCGTATCCCTGCACGGCGCGTACATGGAGCGCAAAAAGCAGCGTTCGGTGCTCGATCCCAGCGATCTGGAGCACATGGCGCTGCAGATATTGAAGCACCCCGAAATCCGCGCGGACGTCGCCGCCCGCTTCGACGCGGTGTTCGTGGACGAGTATCAGGATATCAGCGGCGTGCAGGAAGCCGTTCTCAACGCCATCAAACGCCCGCCCGCTGAAAACATTGTTCCACGTGAAACAATCGAACAAAGCACAGAACGCTCTCAGCCTGTTCAGGCGGTCCAAGATGCGCGAAAGCATGAAGAGCCGGGGGCTGAGCGTACCGTGCAGTACGTGATGCCCCCGGACTCTTCGCAGCTGACAAAGCAGGTTGGGCCGGATGGACAGGCTGAGCAGCTGACAGTGCAGGTTGGACCGTATGGACAGGCTGCGCAGCGCTTCTTCTACGTCGGCGACGTCAAACAGTCCATCTACCGCTTCCGGCAGGCCGACCCGACGCTGTTCATGGACAAGGAAAAGACCTTTTCGGACGCCGAAGGCGCGCCGCGGCGGCGCATCGACCTAAACCGCAACTACCGCTCGCGCGGCGAGGTGATCGGCGCCGTGAACCGCGTGTTTTCGCAGATCATGCGCGCCGACGTGACCGAGATCAGCTACGGCAGCCGCGCCAGGCTCTACGCCGGGCAGGAAACGGAAGGCGACCCGCCCGTGCAGCTGCACGTGTTCACCGCGAAGCTTTCCGCCGCCGAGCGCACGCGCGTGCAGGCCGCGGCCATCGCCGGGGAAATCCAACGCCGCGTCGGGCAGCCGTTTTTCGACCGCAGGGAAAACCGGATGCGCACGCTTGCATATCGCGATATCGCCGTCCTCGCGCCGCGGATGAAGGGCGTTGACGAGGTGCTCACCCGCGCGCTGATGGCGCAGCGCATTCCCGCGTATGCCGAGGGCAGCGGCGCGGGGCTGCAGAGCGACGAAATCGCGCAGGTGCTGTGCCATTTGCGGCTGATGGACAATATCCGGGACGATTTGTCGCTGCTTGCGTGCCTGCGCAGCCCCGCCGTCGGGATGACGGACGCGGAACTGGCCGAAATCCGCATCCGTTCGCCCAAAGGCAGCTATCTGGAGGCGGTGCGCGGCGCGGCCGCGGGAGATGACGCGCTGGCGGCCCGCTGCGCGGACGCGCTGAGCGCGCTTGCGCACGAGCGTTTTCTGATGCGCAACATGCCGCTGCCCGAATACCTGTGGAGCTTTCTGTCGCGCTCGGGGCTGTACGCGTTTTACGGCTGCCAGCCCTGCGGCAAGCTGCGGCAGGCGAATTTGCGTCTGCTGTGCGAGAAAGCCGTGGAGTTCCAAAGCCGCGGCGGGGGCGATTTGAAGGCGTTCCTCGCAAGCGTCGTGTCCGTGAGCGCCGCGCGCGACTCCCAAAGCCCCGCGGTGTTAAGCCCAAGGGAGGACGTCGTGCGCGTGATGTCCATCCACAAATCCAAGGGGCTGGAATTCCCCGTGGTGTTCCTGATGGGGCTTGAGGCGGGGTTTGATTCGCAGGGTGGGTCTGACATGAAGCTGCACCAAAGGCTCGGCGTGGCGCTGCCCTATATCGATGAAGTGCGCCGCGTGAAGGGCGACACGCTGCTCGGCGCCGCCGTCGAGCTGCGGCTGAAAAGCGAAAATCTGGCCGAACGCGCCCGCGTGCTTTACGTGGGAATGACCCGCGCGCGGGACGAGCTGATCCTGATGGGCTGCATGGAAACGCCGCAGTTTCAGGAGACGCGCCCATCCGCCTACGCGGTCGGGAACGTAAAACATATGCTCGATTGGCTGGTGCGCTGCGCCGATCCGCACGTCGACGCCCTCGTCCTGACCGATCCCCCGTTTTCCCCGCAACCCACATCTTATCCACATAAAACGGGGGGTTTTCGGCTCGTTTTCCACAATTTGGCGGACGAGACCGTGGATTTACTGCGTTTAACCCAGCCCCAATCTGACCGCGCGGTTTTGGAAACCCGGCGCGAACGGCTATCGCAAATCGCCGGGGAAGCGCGCATGATGGCGAACGGGCTGCCTCTTGATTTAGGCGGCACAGCCGATCCGCTGGCGCCTGAATTCCCG
>JBDRTL010000043.1:0-2731 GCA_043824045.1 Bacillota bacterium | reverse complement strand
TCATTTTTGACGCCCGGAAGTGCGCCCTTAAGTATGTTCAGTATAGCATCGGGCATTTCCGCGGTGCAAGAAACACCTTTTTACCGGGGGAACGAATCTTTCGAAATCACCAGAATAAACAGAGCAAGAATTGTATCCTTTCGTCCGCGCAGCCGCCCCGCGCAAGGGATAGACGGCGGCGGTCCTAAAACATATTTCATAAACCCGAAAAAATAATTATCGCTCTATTCCAGGTGAAGGCTGCCACCGGCCGGCGGGCAGACTCCCTGTAAGTAGTTTCCGATTTGCTTGGATGCGAGGGCTGCAATGTTTTCATGCGGAAACACGGCACAGTCACGTATTGCGGCAACCGTCCGGGAATCCCTTTGCGCGCGGATGAAAGCAGGATGAGAAGCACAACGGCCGCGGCTTTCACAGAGCATGCGCAATGGACGCTTGCGCTCATAGCGCGCATTGTTTATAATAAAATAATCGGGTTCCGGATCGTCGCCTATGCATGTCCACTTCACGCGACCCCCTCATGGAACAGGAGGCGTATATGAAAGCTATTACACTAAAAAACGGCGCCGTCAAGGAGGCCCAACCGCGGTCCGCCGTACAGATTGCGCTTTCGTATATCGTTTTCCTCCTGCTTTGCCTGGCGCTGGGGCTGGGCCTTTATCTTTCCTTAATCAAAAGCGCGCGGGATGATTTCTGGAACCACCACAGCGAGTTGCTGGGCAACAGCGTGATCACCATGGATCACTATCTGGCAACGGTGGACAGCTATACGCGCCAGCTGACCAACGATTCCACCTTTATCCGCTTTTCCAACATGGACGACCTGTATGAGCACGGCTATATCACGACTGCCGACTCGATCATGCAAACCCTTACGTCCCGCGCGTTCAGCCTTGCCAACGTGCCGATCACCGAAATGCACATCTATTTGAAAAACACCAAATACGTGATCTCCGCCAGCCAGTTTACCGAGGCGCGGCAGTTCTATATGGACTACAACGTGTGGAGAAAATCGCAGTACCAGAACTGGCTGAACACGCTGGCGGCCGCGACGGGAACCGAACGGAATTTTAACACCTCGGCCTTCAGCGGCGTCCAGAACCAGTTTACCCTGATGCGCGACATCGACGATATCTTTGTCAAGAGCATCCCGGCGATCATCTGGTTTGATTGGGATATGCGCGCGCTGACCCGGCAGTTCTTAGGCCATATCGCAAACGACGGCGCCGTTCTCATTGCCGTCAGCCCGGAAAATATAACGCAGCTTATACTCCGCGGCAGCGCGGCCGCCGCGGAGACTGTCTCGCGCCTGGAAGCCTACGCCCTGACCATGAAAACAGACGAAGCCCTGGGCGAATACCATGTGCTGCGAAAGACGTCCGACCGCAACGCCTGGCGGTACTGCCTGGCCGTGCCGGAGGCGCTGTGCTCGCAGACGCTGGGCGGCAGCGCGCCGATCTTTTCCGCGCTGTTCCTTTTGGTGCTGCTGGGCGGTATCGCGATCATCATGATCCAGGTGCGGTCTTACACCCGGCCGATCCAGATGCTGGGCAGAAGGCTTAAGAAGGCGCAGGATGATCAGGCGCAATTGCTGCTTGAGCTGGACGCGCACAAGCCGTTTTTGTATACGTCGTACCTGCGGCGCATTCTTTCGGGGCACGTATCGTCCCAGAACGAGTTCAGCTACATGATGCGGTTCTTCGGCATTGACGGCGAAGACCTGCGCTATCTGGTGCTCTACTGCTCCGCGTACTCGCAGAACGAACGGGAGGCGGACAGCCTGGCGATACCGCGTATCCTGTCGGAAAAGATCGCCGTGGCGCTGCAGACCGACTACCGCGTGTACTCGTATACGACGCCGGACAAGTGCCTGGTTACGCTGGTCACCTACGGCAAGAAGACGGAAGACCCGCTGATGGATTTACAGACGCGCGTGGTGAAGCTGCATGACGAGCTGCTTGAGCAGCACAACATCTGGTTTTATGCGGGCGTGGGTACGGTTTGCACGCAAGCCATCACCCTGTGGGAGTCGTACGAGCAGGCGCGCGCGGCGTCGCGCTATGCCTCGAAAAACCACGTGTTCCTGCCCTACGAGGTGATCGGCAAGGAAACCGGCGGCGTGTATTATCCCATCGAGATTTCCGTTAAACTCCTGCACTTCATCACTTCGGGAAACAAGCCGCAGGTCGCGGAGATGTTTGCGCTCATCCACCGTGAAAACTTTACGGAGCGTTCCCTGCCGATGAACATGCTCAATTATCTCCTGTCCGATATCCGCAACACCCTGATGCGGGCGCGCTTCTCCGTGCCGGCGGATGCGGCAGGGGATGGCAGGAGCCTTTCGCAGATCGACGAATACCTGGCGCAGCAGGCAAACCTGCCGCTGTGCGAGAGCGTCGCGCTGGCGCTGTGCGGCTTCTTCAGCGAAACGGCCAAGCCGTCCAACCCGATCCCCGAAATCAGGGAGTATCTCAAGAAAAACTATAATGATCCGTCCATCTGCCTGAGCATGCTGTCCAACCAGTTCCATATTTCCGAAAGCTACCTTTCGCACCTGTTTAAGGAGAAGACGGGTGAGAACTTCTCCACACACCTGGAAAAAATCCGCCTGAACGAGGCGGCGAAGCGGCTGAACAACGCGGAGCTCTACTATAAAGGCAAGGAGCAGAGCATCAACTCGCTGTATATCGAGGTCGGCTACAACTCCGCGGTTACCTTCCGGCGGGCGTTT
>JBDRTL010000042.1:0-5591 GCA_043824045.1 Bacillota bacterium | reverse complement strand
ACAGACTCCGGCGGGATTGCCCTTGAATACCTCGCTTGCGAAAGCGTCCACCACATAATACTGCATATCTGGCCCTCCTTGCCGTCCGGCGGCGATTGGTATCCTCTATTATACGCCGGAAACGGCGGTTGACAAGCACGCAGTTGAAGCCACAATGCTTGCCTGCTATGATATTTCACGAAAAAGGTTTGCAATCAGCCTGTTCAGAAAGCCTAAGATGCTAGGAAGCAAGAGTGGCAAGGGGTTGAGCTTACTCGTCCGTAAGTGATGCCCCTTGCCATCTCGCAGCTGACACCGCAGGTTGGGCTTTATGGGCAGGCTGAAATTCGTTGCGGTGATGCGCGGCATCTGCTACAATAACTGATAGATGATATTAAGGAGGAATTCATATGCCGCACATCGTGATCAAAACCATCGCGGGCCCCTCGCAGGCGCAGCTGCAAAAGGCCGCCGAACAGATTGCCGATATCGTCAACCAGACGATGGGCAAGCCGAAGAAATACATCTCCGTTTCGGTGGAGGAATACTCCTTCGGCGAGTGGGCGGACGTGTACGACGAGTTTGTGAAAGGCAAAGATAACGTGCTGGTGAAGCCGGGGTATACCAACCCGAAAACCTTTGCATAGCTTGAGCAGCCTGCGTGCGGACGCAGACCATATCATCGCCGCCGCGCTTGCCGCCGCCCAGCCGGACCGCGCCGTGCAAACCGCGCTTGCGGGCAGGCAGTTGGGCTGCGGGCGGCTGTATATGCTGTCCATCGGCAAGGCGGGATGGCAGATGGCCAAAGCCGCGTGCGACACGCTTGGCAGCCGCATCGCGCAGGGCATTGTTATTACAAAATACCGCCACGGAAAAGGCGCGCTGCCGAACACGCGCGTTTTTGAGGCAGGCCATCCCGTGCCCGATGCAAACGGCGTGGCCGCCGCGCAGGAAGCCATCCGCATGGTGCGGGGCCTGACGGCGGAGGATACGGTGCTGTTTTTGGTCTCGGGCGGCGGATCGGCGCTGTTTGAAAAGCCGCTGGTTCCGCTGAAAACATTGGAAGACATCAGCCGCCAGCTTTTGAAAAGCGGCGCGGACATCACGCAGATGAACGTGATCCGCAAGCGCCTGTCCGCCGTAAAGGGCGGACGGTTTGCCCTGCTGTGCGCGCCCGCACGGGTGCTGACCATCGCCCTGTCCGACGTGCTGGGAGACGATCCCGCGACCATCGCCTCCGGGCCCACGGTTCCCGATCCGTCCACGAGCGCGGACGCGCTGGCGATTGCAAAGCAGTATAGCTTAGCTCTCGACGGCGAAACGCTGCGGCTGCTTTCGCAGGAGACGCCCAAAACGCTTCAAAACGTGGAAACCGTCGTCGCGGGCAGCGTGCGCCACCTGTGCGCGGCGGCTGCCGGGACCTGCAAAGCGCTTTCGTACGAGCCGGTTTTACTCACCGACAGCCTTTGCTGCACCGCGCGCGACGCGGGCAGCTTTCTGGCCTCCGTCGCGCATACCCATCAGGATTCGGATCGGTCGCTGGCATACATCGCGGGCGGTGAAACCGTAGTCCGGCTGACGGGAAGCGGCCTGGGCGGACGCAACCAGGAGCTCGCGCTGGCCGCCGCCATAGGGCTTGACGGTCTCAAAGATACCGCCCTGTTTTCCGTCGGCTCGGACGGCACCGACGGCCCCACCGACGCAGCGGGCGGATACGTGGACGCGCGCACCGCGCAAACGCTGCGGGAAAAGGCCGTAGACCTGCAAAAGACGCTCGACGACAACGACAGCTACCACGCGCTTTCCGCGTGCGGCGGGCTGATCGTCACCGGCCCCACGGGCACCAACGTCAACGACCTGACCGTGCTGCTGATCAAACGATAAACGGACTGATTTAGAACAAAAATCGAACAATGGAGAGCGTGCCATGCGGCAATCGATCTTGGATTCCATCGTCCGCTTCGCCCGGACGAGCGACAAGGTGACGGCGCTGATTCTCATCGGCTCGCAAGCCAGAACCGAGATGAAGGCGGACGAGTATTCCGACACGGACGTCATCATGGTCGTCCGGGACGCCGGTTATTTTCTGCGCGCCGATTCGTGGCTTTCGGAAATCGGCAGGGTTCATCTTTCCTTTACGGAGCCGACCCTCGACGGGCAAAGGGAACGGAGGGTGCTGTTTGACGGCGCGCAGGACGTCGATTTCGTGATCATGGATGAAAGCGCCGCCGCGCATGCTTTGGAAAACGGCGAAGCCGCTTTCATCCTGGGCAGAGGGTATCGCGTGCTGGTCGACAAGCGAGGGTTTACCATGCCGCCGATTGCCTCCGCGCCCCCAACCGCTTTCGCGCCCGCCTCGGAGGCCGTGTTTCTCAATGCCGTTCACGATTTTTGGTATCACACCGTGTGGGCCGCGAAAAAGCTGCTGCGGCGGGAACTCTGGACCGCCAAATTCTGCGTGGACGGCTATTTGAAACAGAAGCTCCTGTGGATGATCGAGCAGCACGAACATACCGTGCGCCGCTCGGGCCGCGATACCTGGTATGGCGGGCGGTTTATCGAACGCTGGGCGGACAAAGACGTGCTCCGCGACCTGCGCGAAACCTTCGCGCATTACGACCGGGCGGATATCGCGAGGGCATTGACGGAAACCATGAAGCTGTACCGGCGGCTGGCGCAGGAAGCCGCTACGGCCTGCGGGTTTCCCTATCCCGCTCATGCGGACGCATACGCCACGGCGTGGGTGATTGCGCAGCTTGCTCCGCTCTTGCCGCAAGCACCGCAGAAGGGAGTCGTATGAAACCCATACGCATCCTGCTGGTGGAAGATGATCGGATGATCGCTTCCGGCCTCGTGTACGCGCTGGAAGCGGAAGGCTATGCGGTGTCGCATGCCGGAGACGTGGCCGGGGCGAAACACCTGGCCGCGGAAGGCGCGTTCGACCTCGCGGTGCTGGATATGCAACTGCCCGACGGCAGCGGCTGGGACGTGCAGGAAGAGCTCAGGCCCCATGGCACAGCGGTGCTCTTTTTAACCGTTGTGGACGATGAAGGCGCGATGGTGCGGTCGCTTGAAAGCGGAGCGGACGACTATATCGTCAAGCCCTTCCGCCTGCGGGAGTTACTGGCGCGGGTGAAAAGCGTGCTGCGGCGGTGCGCAGAAGGGGCAGGCGATACGCTCACCGTCGGGGATATTCTAATCCACCTGAAAAAGAATACGGCGTCCGTCCACGGAAAACCGCTTGAGCTTACGGCGCTGGAATACCGGCTTTTGCTCCTGTTTGCCTCACACCCGGGGCAGACACTCACGCGCGCGCAAATCCTCGACCATCTGTGGGACGGCGCGGGCGATTTCGTGGAGGACAACACGCTCACCGTCTGCATCAAGCGGCTCCGGCAAAAGCTTGGCAGCGCCGCCGACATCGCAACCATACGGGGGGTTGGCTATCGTGTGGATTCGTAAACGGGTATTGGAGGATTTGTCCACCGCCATCCGCCGCATCGTGGACGGGGAGAGCGTCGATTTGCTAGATAACCGCGAAGGCAAGCTGAGCATCCTGCGCAACGATATCCAGACGCTCGTGCGCCTCAAGCAGGAGCAGGCGGACGCGCTGCAAAAGGACAAGGAAAGGCTCAAGGATTCGCTTTCCGATATTTCCCACCAGTTGAAAACGCCGCTCACGTCCATGCTGATGATGGCCGATCTGATGGAAACCGCGCCGCCGGAAAAGCGCGCGGAGTTCGTGCGCAACCTCCAGACCGGGCTCACCCGTATGCAGTGGCTAACAGGCGCGCTTCTAAAAATGGCTAAGCTCGACGCCGACGCCGTGGAGTTCAACGTACGCAAGGCCGGCGCGGCGGCGATCGTCACCCACGCGCTGGAACCCCTGCGGATTTTGCTGGAGATCAAACAGCAGGAAATCCGCACGGCGGGCGAAGCGACCATCGCCTGCGACGTGCGTTGGACGGCGGAGGCGCTTTCAAACGTGATCAAGAACGCGTCGGAGCACTCCCCTGCCGGCAGCTCCATCCTGATCGCCTGCGGGGAAAACCCAATCTGCGCGTGGATCAGCGTATCCGACAGCGGCGAGGGCCTGAAACCCGCGCAGATCGCGCGCCTGTTCCGCCGCTTTCAGGGCGCGGGCGCGGCCTCTGGCTACGGCATCGGGCTGCCGCTGGCGCAGACCATTCTGCGCAGGCAGAACGGCGACCTTGAGGCGGACGGCGGCGTCGGCGGCCTGCCGCCGCACGTGGCTGCGCTGACCGATGATAAGTATCCCGGCGCGACGTTTACGCTGAAGCTGTACCGGTAAATGGCCGCCATACCATAGCATCCGGCAGAAAGTGACGATATCGTCACTTTCCCCGTCACCCTCTTGTCACATTGGCATGCGATACTGTATCCGCACCAGATTATGACGGAGGCAGACGCATGAACATACTGCAAGTCGAAGGATTGACTAAAATATACGGCAAGGGCGACGCCGCGGTCACGGCGCTGGGCGGCGTAACCTTTTCCGTCAATAAAGGCGAGTTCGTCGCCGTCGTGGGCGCGTCGGGTTCGGGCAAATCGACGCTGATGCACCTGATCGGCGGCGTGGAGCGCCCCACCGGCGGCAAGGTGTTTGTGGACGGCATGGATATTTTCAGCCTGAACGAAAGCAGGCTGGCGATCTTCCGCCGCCGCAACATCGGGCTGATCTACCAGTTCTATAACCTCATCCCCACGCTCACGGCGGAGGAAAACATCATACTCCCCCACCTGTTGGACAACCGGAAGCCCGGCCCTAAAAAGCTAAACGAGATCCTCACGCTGCTAAGCCTCACCGACCGCCGCGACCACCTGCCCGGCCATCTGACCGGCGGCCAGCAGCAGCGGGTATCAATCGGGCGGGCGCTGGTGAACGACCCCGCCGTGATCCTGGCGGACGAGCCGACCGGCAATCTCGACAGCCAGAAAAGCAGGGCGATCATGGAGCTTTTAAAGCTGTCCAACCGGCAGTTCAACCAAACGCTGCTTTTAATTACGCATGACGAAAAAATCGCTTTACAGGCCGACCGCATCCTCACCATCGAGGATGGAAAAATCCTGCGCGACGAGGCGGTGCGCGCATGAAAACCATTACGGCGCGGCTGGCGCAGGCCCAGCTCAAAACAAACCGGAAACGTACGCTGATCACCGTTATCGGCATCGTGCTGTCCGTATCCATGATGACCGCCGTGTTCGGCTTCGCCGTCAGCGGCATCGAAACCATGCGCCGCCTCGTGGGCGACGACAATATCGCGGATTACGCATCGACGCTCCTCTCGCTCGCGTCGGTCTTGAGCGTGATCATCATGACGGCGTCCGTTGTAGTCATTTCCAACGCCTTCCGCATCAGCGCGGCGGAACGTACGCGGCAGTTCGGCATTTTAAAAAGCGTCGGCGCAACCCGCAGACAGATTACCAAAACCATGCTGTATGAGGCCGTGTTCCTCTCGGCTGTCTCCATCCCCGCGGGCGTGACCCTGGGCCTGCTTATCCAGTGGCTGGGCGCGAGCATCGGCGATTTTCTGCTGGCGCCGATGAACAAGCTGATCAACAACGGCCTGTCCGTTCATATGCAGTTTGAG
>JBDRTL010000041.1:0-3717 GCA_043824045.1 Bacillota bacterium | reverse complement strand
ATCCTGTTAATTTTGGCGTTGGGGCGCATCCTCGGCAGCGAATTCGACAGGCCGTATGCCCTGAGCAATACGCTGGTCACCAACGTATCCAACGTGCTGTCGGTCTTTGTATACGACTACGGCATCCAGGGCCAGCAGTTTTCGCTGGCCACGGCGGTGGGGTTTTTCCAATCCGTGATCTGTGTCATCTTCCTCCTTTGCGCAAACCTCATCGCCAACCGGTTTGGCGAACAGGGACTTTGGTAGGGGAGGCGGCAGAATGATTAAGTCGAAGAACTCGAGATTGGGCGATGCCGTTGTTGTTGCGATTTGTATCTTCCTGATTCTGGTCTGTTTCCTGCCCGTCCTCAACGTGTTTGCGCGTTCCCTCAGCTCGCCTGCGGCGCTGATCCGCCGCGAGGTGTATATCTGGCCGAAGGATCTGGATCTCACGGCGTATTCGCTGGTATTAAAGGACGTGAAATACACCTGGTCGCTGGCGTGGACGGCCATCCTGACGGTGATCTGCACGCTTCTTTCGATGACCATGACCACGTTGTGCGCCTATCCGCTGATTTTCCAGCAGCTGAAGGGCCGCAAACTGATCAACGGTTTTATCCTGCTTACGATGTACTTCAGCGCCGGCACCATCCCCAACTTCATCCTGTTTAAAAACCTGGGGATGATCAACCAGCCGTCCGTCCTGATCATCCCGTACACCTTAAGCGTGTTCAATATGATTATCATGCGCTCGTTCCTGCAGAATATCCCCGACAGCCTGCGCGAATCCGCCGAGCTGGACGGCGCGGGCCCCATTCGGATTCTGGTCTCCATCTATCTGCCGCTATCCACCTCCGTCATCGCCACCCTGTCGCTGTTTTACGCAGTCGGACGGTGGAACGGCTACTCCGACGCTTTGATGTTTATGAACAGCAACAAGCCCTATTATCCCATCCAGCTGCTGCTGTATTACATCATCCAGTCAAAGACCAGCGTGGATGCCGCGACGCAGGAAGGGTTTACCTCGCCGGGCGCATCGGAATCCATCAAGGCCACCACCGTGATGATTGCCACCATTCCGATCCTGCTGGTCTATCCCTGGCTGCAGCGCTACTTTATCCACGGTGTAACGCTGGGCGCCATGAAGGGCTGACACAGATACCCAACACGCCTTGTGAAGGCAGTGTTTATGGTAAAATAAAAAAGGAGGGCAACCCATGAAAAAACTACTCGCGATTCTCTTCACCTCAATGCTGTTGGTTTCGGTTATGACTCCGATCGCATTGGCCGCCGATGACGGCTTTGTGGATGGGAAATTCACGGAAACTCGCCACATCACCGTGGAGATCTTTGACCGCAGCACCGACGGAACCGTGGTGGACGACAACGTTTACACCGATTTCATCAAACAGGGAATGCTCGACAAATACAACGTGGAAGTTGAGTTTGTCACCGTTCCGCGCTGGGAAGAAAATAACCTGATTCCCACCTATTTGGCCGCGGGGAGCGCGCCCGACGTCAGCTATACCTATAATGACGGCGCAATCTATACCTACTTCCTGCAGGACGCCGTGCTCGATCTGCAGCCGCTGCTCACCGAGTACATGGATTTGATCCCCGACCTGAATGCGCTGCTTGGCGAAGCCAACATGACCTGGAAGCTCAATCCCTATACGGGAGCGAACTATGCCATCTGCGCCCGCCGTATGAACGTCGCCCGCATCAACACCTTCGTGCGTGAGGACTGGCTCAACAAGCTCGGCCTTGCGGTTCCCACCACCACGCAGGAATTTGAAGACATGCTGTATGCCTTCAAGGAGAACGCGGAACTCCTGCTTGGCGCGGACGCCGACAAGATGGTTCCGTACGCCATGACGGAAGATGTCGGCTGGGAAGCCAACAATATCCTCTACTCCTTCGTGCCGGATGAATTCACAGTCGACAAGTACAACTACATCTACAACGACGACAGGCAGTTCCTGCTTCCGGGCATCAAGGAAGGCGTCCGGATGCTTAACAAGTGGTACAACGACGGCCTGATCCTTCAAGACTTCTCCCTGTATGTCGCCGGCGACGAGACTGTTGGCAACCAGATGAAGGCCGGCTTTGTCGGCGCCCTCGAGGCCAACTGGGATAACCCTTACCGCAACGGCGAAGAGAGCATCCACTATATGCTGCAGCAGGCGCAGGGTGAAGATGCCGTGTACATTGCGATCAATCCGTTTAAAAACGACGCGGGAATCACCAAGAAGGTCAACTACTCGACCAACGACCGGTGGCTCTTCTTCCCCTATACCAACGATGAGCCCCTAGCTTCCCTGCTTTACCTCAACTTCATTTCCATATTTGAAAATCGCCTGTTCCTGCAGATCGGCACCGAGGGCATCAACTACGAGCTGACCGCAGACGGCGCTATCAAGAGCATCCCCGTCGAAGCCGGCCGCAATAAGATGTCCTCCTCCAACAACATCGACACCACCATGGTCATCAACGGCCTGGATCTGGGCGACACCGCCAAGACCGCGCAGACGATGGCGCTTGGCTATGCCAATGTGGATCCCCGCTTTATCGAAACCGCTTATGCCACCGCGATGACCAACGGCATCTCCTATGCCAACTTCAACCTCGGTGATATCGCTGCCGCGGAAGGCATGAGCAACGTGCTTGCTGAGAAACGCAACGTCGTGCTCAACACCGCAATCAATGCCTCCGTCGCGGATTTTGACGCAGTGTTTGATGCCGGCATGGCGGACTATCTGGCCTCCGGCGGACAGGCGATCATCGACGAGCGCATGGAGAAATGGGTTGCTGCGTTCGGCGAATAAACCAGCGTATCCGTTTATGACGTGACTGTTCCCCAAGGTACGAATCACAGAAGCCGCTTGCTTTCGCAAGCGGCTTCTTCTTTGGAATTACAGTTGTCCTCGGCTACACCGCCCTGTCTTCCTCCGCGCGGAACCGCACGATTTTTGCAATCAGTTCTTCCGGCAGGGGCTCGGCATACGGAAACTGGATGGCGCCTTTGGAGGTTTTGTATTTGAAAAGCTCGGTTTGAAACCGTACCATGGCACTCGGCGTTGGGTAGAACCCCAGATGGTTTTTGTTGGCTGCGAACCATACCAGTGCCCGGCGCCCCTTGTAGGCCGGCATGCCGTAGGACAGGGTTTCCGCGGCATCCGGCGCCGCGGCGCGGATTAGCGCGCGCATCCTGTGCAGAATCGGCTGCACAGCCTCCGGCGCGGAAGCGATATACGCGTCTACAGTGAGGGGTATGTCGTGTTTACTCATATCGATACCTCAGGAATCGATGGTCTTGTCGTCATTGAGCTTTTTAATCATCGCAACGGCATCGGCAAACGGCACAGTGCCCAGGTTGTCGCCCTTGCGGTTGCGGATGGTTACGGTTTTATCTTCGGCTTCGCGGTCGCCGATCACGAACATGTAGGGGATTTTCTGCATCTGCGCCTCGCGCACCTTAAAGCCTATCTTTTCGTTGCGCAGATCCAGCTCGCAGCGCAAGTTTTGATCCCAAAGCAGCTGCTGCAGTTCTTTGGCGGCGTCGTCGCCGCGGCTGACGATGGTCAATATCTTCACCTGCGTGGGCGAAAGCCACGTGGGGAAGGCCCCCGCGTATTTTTCAATCAGCAGCGCAAGCGTGCGCTCGTAGCAGCCGATGGACGTGCGGTGGATGATGTAGGGGTTCTTCTTCTGCCCGTCGGTATCGGTATATTCCATGCC
>JBDRTL010000040.1:0-5951 GCA_043824045.1 Bacillota bacterium | reverse complement strand
AACCGACGAACAACACAGTTTTAAGCAAAATCAAACCGGAAGATGAATGTTTTGATCTCGTGTCGACACCCCCTAAAATGTTTTTCAATACTCCCCCATATCCTTAAGCTTCTCAAGCACGGCGACATAGTCGTGCGCCTTGCCCGCGTAGGTCTCGGGGTTGACGGGGTAATGGACGTTGTAGAGGTAGCCGTGTTCGCCGTAGCGGCCCTGCGCGGCCTCGTCCAGATGCGCTTCGTCCATCAGGATATTCTTGATTTCAAGGCACACCAGCGTGTGATCGCTGCCCTCGGCGAGCTCCCGCTCCCACGCGTATTTGCATTCCAGCGAGAGGAAGCATTCCCTGATGCGCGGCGCGCTGACCAAGGTGGCTTGTTCCGCCGTCAGGCCGGAGGCCGCGATCTCGTCCGTATCCCATTGGTTGTTGCGGATGGTTAAAACGCAGCGGTCATAGATATCGGCGGACGGGAAATTGAGAACGCACGCGCCCGTTTCCCTGAGCGTTTGGTAAAAATGCCCCACTTTGCTGACGGCGGACAGGATGGCGAAAAACCCGTCCTTCCCGCCGCTGAAGCACGCCCACGACTGCAGGCAGGCGTTGGTTTTGCCGTTATCCTTGTACGTCGTCGCCACAAACAGCGGCGAAGGGATCGCCGTGACGAAATCCATCCAGGAAAAGCCGTAGGTTTCCATGGCTGCCATCGACGGCGGCAGGGCCGAATAGTCTCGCTTCATATTTTTTCCTTTCTATCGTATCCACTATGGATCCTGAAGTGCGCTGTTCCTCCGCGTCGGGTTGCGCCGCCCATCGCGGGGCACGGGTGATTGGCGGTTTGCCGTTCATTGGCATACGGCCGTTTTCGGCTTGATCTTGGCGGCCAGCAGCACTTTGAACGATTGAACGTCGCTTTCATCCGCCGCCTGGAGCCATATCCACCGGCCGTCGTGATATTGCTCCGTCGTTTCGAAAATATGCCGGGTCATTTCATTCAACCGGTCCTTTGCCCGATCTGCTTTCGCAACCTCGGCTCTCCCCAGAATGATCAGGATCGAAAAGGTATTTTGTTCCGGAAACATATAGCAAAGCGTTTTCTTGCCCCTGCGGTATCGCACAGACCATCCGCGCCGCTTCGTGAAGTACCAGTTTTCCGCGACGACGTCGAAATTCGTCAAAATATACCCGCACAACTCCAGCCAAAGCGTTTTTGCGGAGCCAAGCGCCGCCAGGATCGTCTGTTCGCCGGGAATCCGGGATTTATCCAGAAACGTCTCGTACACCATACGCATCTCTCCTTGGGCGATATTTGTTCAAGGGGTTTTGTTCCGCGCACAGATGGCCGCCGCATGCCACGCGGCTTTCCCTGCCGGTTCCTCCCATATCCCATATGCGCCGTGATATCATCAGTTTATTCAGTATATCACGACAACAGCGTGTCATATATATCCTATACGGCAAACTTCCTGTTGACAACGCCGATTGCATTGGCTACACTCAGTTTAGCTCTTACGGGCAATCATCTTTTGAAAGGGGATGTGTGTAAATGGCAGATAAAAAGGTGATGAGCTCCTAAAACTGCATACACGGCGTGCGCAGGGCCCGGAGCCGGGCGTCCGGCATGCCACCCACAGGTACCTTTCATGAATATTGCTGTTCACCGAATACGTTAAACGTATTCCGATTGCCCATCCGTACCGCGAGACAGCAGCTGAAAAAAGGCTGCTTGTCCCGCGGTATTTTGATGTCTGAAAATGTAAGGAGAATACCGATGATCGATCTGTACACATACGGGTATACGGAAACCGAAACACCGCCCGCGGAGATGATCCCCGGCCGGGTTACGGAGCTGCGACGGGAGCAGTACACCGTCGTAACGGAGTACGGCGAGGTAGCCGCCAGGCTCCGCGGCAAATTTTACTTCGACAACCAGTTGCGCGAGGAATTCCCCTGCGTGGGCGATTTCGTGCTGCTGGAATACAACGATAGCGGCGTGTCGCGCATCGTGAGGCTGCTGCCGCGCCGCTCCAAGTTCTCCCGCGCCGATTTCTCGGGCCACGCGGAGGGATACGCGAAAACCATCCTCGAGCAGGTCGTCGCTGCCAACTTCGACTACGTGTTCATCCTGTCGTCGCTCAACAACGATTTCAAATTAAGCCGCATCACGCGCTACCTCACGCAGGCCCGGCAGTCCGGCGCCATGCCCGTCGTCATCCTCACCAAGGCGGACCTCGCGGCGGATATCGGGCGGCCCATCGCCGAAGTGCTTTCCGCCGTGCCCGACGTGCCCGTGCATGCCGTATCCAGCGTTACCGGTTTTGGGCTGGACGCGCTCAGCCAGTACCTGCGGCCCGGCAAGACCATCGTGTTTCTGGGGATGTCGGGCGTGGGTAAGTCCTCGCTCCTAAACACGCTGATGGAACGGGTCGTTATGGAAGTGAAGGAAATCCGCGATGACGACAGCCGCGGCCGCCACACCACCACGCACCGCCAGCTGTTCCTGCTGCCGTCGGGCGCGATGGTGATCGATACGCCCGGCATGCGCGAGCTCGGCCTGTTTGATGCGGACGAAGGCATCAGCACCGGCTTTGCCGACGTGGAAGCGCTGTTTGCGCGGTGCCGCTTCAGCGATTGCCGCCACCAGACCGAACCCGGCTGCGCGGTAACCGCCGCGCTGATCAGCGGAACGCTTTCCCAGGAGCGCTGGAACAGTTACCTCGCCCAGCAGCGGGAAGTGCGGTTTATGAACAGCAAAACGGCTTACCTCATGAACAAGCGCGCGTGGAGCAAGTCCATCGCGAAATGGAGCAAAGAACTGCAAAAGGAAGAAGGCGAATGATTTGACACCGGATGACGCACATACGCAAACGCATACACAAGCCCTGCTGCGCGCGGTAAGCCGTATGCTCGGGATGCCCGTGATTCGCGCAAGCTATGAGGCTGCCCCGCTGCACGGCGGAACGCTGGGGGACGTGCGGCTGGTTCAGGGGATCGCAAAAACCGCGGGCGGCAGCGCGCTGCCCTTCCGCATCGTGCAAAAAACGCAGAAGCGGTGGGAGCGCCCGGGCGATCCCGCATCCTGGCGCAGGGAGTACGACCTGTACCGGTCAAACTTGGGAAAATTCCTGCCCGACACGTTCCGCTGGCCGAAGTGCTGCCATACAGAGGAACGCGAAGGCGAAATTGAGATCTGGATGGAGTACGTCGAAGGCATTTCCGGCGCGCGCCTGTCGCTTCATGATCTCGCGCTGGCCGCCGGAGCGCTCGGCAGCTTTCAGGCTAGCTGCCATGCGCACGCCGAAGCCCTGCGAAAGATTTCGTGCCTGTCCGACGCGGGATACATGCAAAGGGACTACGCCCAATGGTCGCCGGACACCGTAGAGTATCAATACCTTCGCTCCGCCCGATGCGCGCTGCCGGAGCATTTGAAACGATTGTTGATCGACACGCAAAGCCGCAGTGAAGCGATCTTTGAAGATCTGCGCCGCCTGCCGCAGGCGCTGTGCCACAGGGATTACTGGACGGAGAACATCTTCGTGCAAAACGGCGGCGTGATCGCAATCGACTGGGACTGCGCTGGATGGGGCGCGATCGGCGAGGATATCGCAAGCCTGATCGCCGACGAAACGGAGGCTTCGCAAATCGGCGCGTATTACAAAAGGCTCGTTCCGGCGTATTGCGCGGGGCTCAGGGAAGGCATGGAACTCCCGCCGATGGAGGCCATCCCCATACGGGAAATGATTCTGATCAAATTCGGGTACCGGCTTTTACAGCAGGTGATGTTTGCCGAATCGCCGCAGCCCATCGCCGAGGCGATCCGCGCGCTGGAACAGATCGCCGCGCTGCCGTAATGCCCGTTTCTGCAAAAAAATCCGGTCGCGCAAACTCCGCCTTCCGGCTTTTTCGGTGTCCGTTTACCTGCGCACTTACCGTTGTCTGCCGTTTTCTACGCTTTATTTCTTCTGTTGACGGTCTCGCTGCTCAGCGCCATACCCGCTAAAAACACCAAAAGCGCATACGGCAGAATGGAAAGCGTCAATGCAGTGGAAACCGCTCCGATCAACGGCGGCATGAAGGTGGTGCCCACATAGGCGCAGGCCATCGAAAGCCCGATCACGGACTGGGACGCGGCTTTGCCGAAGCGCCCCGGCACCAGATAAATCATGCTCGGATAGATCGGCGCGCAGCCCAGCCCGATCAAAATCAGCCCGATCATGCAGAAAACGGGCGGCAGGGGTAAAAGCAGGGTGGCAACGCCCGCGGCGATAACCATAAGCCCGCCGCGGATCAGGTTCTCCCCTTTGATTTTCTCCGCAAGCAATCCGTTGATGAAGCGGCCGGCCGTGATTCCGCCGTAATACAGCGACGTCCAAAACGCGGCGTTTACCGGCGTGATGCCGCGTTGCGTCGTTAAATAGCTGGCCGCCCACAGCCCGGTGCCCGTCTCCAGCGAACAGTAACACAGAAACGTGAAAAGCGACGCTTTCACGCCGCGGAGGCGAAACGCCTGCCGATTGGAGATAAACTCGACGCCCCCAAAAGCCGCCCCGGACCCGGGGCCGCCCGCATGTTTCCACAAAGGCATCGAAGCCAGAAGGCCCAGCACGAGCGCCGACTGCACAATCCCGATGGTGACATATCCGGACCGCCAGCCGTTATTCGTACCCAGAAAAAACGCCAGTACCAGCGGGCCGCCCGTCGCGCCGATTCCCCAAAAGCAGTGCAGCCAGTTCATATGCCGGGGCTTGTAATGCAGCGCCACGAAGTTGTTCAGCGCCGCGTCCACCGCGCCGGCGCCAAACCCCAGCGGGATGGCGAAAAGGATCAGCATCCATACCGAGCGGGAGACGGAGAACCCAAAGAGCGCAAGCGCCGTCATCGTCACGCTGACAGTCACGACATGCCGCGTACCGAACCTTCGCACGACGCGGGACGAAAGCAGGCTGGAGATGATCGTGCCGCCGCTGATCACCATGGCGATCGCACCGGCGAGCGCGATCGGCGCGCCGACGTCCGCATGCATAACCGTCCACGAGGTTCCCAGCATCGAATCCGGCAACCCCAGGCTGATAAACGCCAGATAAATGATAAGCAATAGTCCGGTCATCCTATCCCTCCGCCAAAATGTCGGCAAGCAGCGAAACCGTTGCTTGCCGGCTGATGATGTTTGCTCAGAAGGTCAGACCTTCTTTTTCTTCCGTCCGTGCATGAGCAGGAGCATAAACGCCATATAGACCACCAAAAGCCCCATGGTCAGCCACGTCATCTCGGCGGAGTTGGGCGCGATGCCGATCAAAAGGAGCATCGGCGCGCCTAAAAGCACCGCGAACCCCGAGCCGACCAGCAGGTTGGTGGAAGCGCGGGTTTGAAACAGCGGGTCCACCTCGCGCAGCAAAAGCACGCCCGAGGAAAGCGTTCCCGTCATCATGCCGTACATCGACAGCATGCCCTCGTAGTAATAATCCGGATAAATCCATCTGCAGACATGCTTTAGGTATACGAACGTCACAATCGCGCCGGAGACCGCCATCAGCACAAACGGCAGCCACAGGGTTCCCAGCACCTTGATATCGATGGACGCGATGCCCGCGACGATCATCAGGTCGAAGAAGAAACCCGATATGCGGCTTAACAGATAGTTGTTCTGGTACTGGTGCGTCATCCATTTGCTCTTTCTGAGCAGGAACATCGCGGAGCGGAACAGCATCGCGATCAGCGCGCCGATGATGAAGTTGAATCCCCACAAAAGCGATGAAATCGTATTGGCAATCCCCTCGCCCAGCGACGCCGTAAGCGAGGTGAGCCCGAGAATCACTCCGTAGGTGATCAGGTAGACCGTCAGCACCAGCGCCATCTGGATGGTGAGCTTATCCACAGCCTGCGAGATGGGAATTTCGTTTGAGTCCTGATACACGTTCAAACCGCCTGTGCTCATCACTTCGTCGTCGTCGTTTAG
>JBDRTL010000039.1:0-3925 GCA_043824045.1 Bacillota bacterium | reverse complement strand
AGATCATCACGCCGGTTTTAGAGGCCGACTATATCATCAACTGCGCCAAGCTGAAAACTCACGCCCTGATGGTGATGACCGCGGCCGTGAAGAATATGTTCGGGAGCGTGCCGGGCCTCAAGAAGGCGGAGTACCATTGCACGAAGGCGACGATCGAACCGTTTACAAGGATGATTTTAGATCTGCATGAAACGGTGAAGCCGCATTTGAATCTCGTGGACGCGATCGACTGCATGGAGGGCAACGGCCCCAGCGGCGGAACCATCCGGCATATGGGGTATACGCTGGCTTCGAAATGCGCATACGCGGCGGACGAGGTCTGCGCCGAACTGATGCACATCAATCCCTCGATGGTGCGCACCATTCACTGGGCGCGCAAGCGGGGTTTCATTGACCCTTCGGCTGTACAGAAGGTCGGCGATACGCTCATGCCCGCAAATCCGCCGTTTACGCTGCCGGATTCGATCATCAAGTCGGAAAGCGCGCTGACCATGGGCGGTTTCAGGCGCGCGATCTGGGGGAGAACGTCCACCAGGCCGGTCGTGAACCCGTCCAAATGCATCGGCTGCGGCATATGCATGGAGGGCTGCCCAAAGCATATCATCACCGTGACGGACAAGATCGCGTTCATCCCCAAAAAGGGATGCATCTCCTGTTACTGCTGCCAGGAATTGTGTCCGGAACAGGCGATTGACATACGCAAACGATAGGCGGAAACTCCCTGTAAAAAAGAGGATTCGGGCGTGCCTTTGGTGAATGGTATCCGATGAAATACTCTTGCGATCTGTCCTGCAGATGCGGAGATAAACAGGAGGATATCCATGATGAAAAGATACGTCTGCTCAGTATGCGGATACGTTTACGACGAGGCTAAAGGCGACCCTGACAACGGCTATGCGGCCGGTACCAAATGGAGCGATCTCCCCGAAAATTGGGTTTGCCCTGTCTGCGGCGCCGGCAAGGACGAATTCGAACTCGAAGAATAACCTTACACAACAGGAAATTATGGATCGGCCGTCCGCCGGTCAATGAGTTTGCGGGTTGCATTGTAAGTGGCATATGGTTCGGCCGCTTGCGGACCGGTATCGCGCGTGCCGGATTGCCTGCGCGCGGATAGCTTGCACGCCGGTAAAAGTATCACCGAAAGTTGCTGACTGATCATGAAAGACTGTCAAACCCATCTGGCCGTGGATATCGGAGCGTCCGGCGGGAGGCATATCCTCGGCGCGATTGAAAACGGAAAGCTGACAACCAAAGAGATTTACCGCTTCGAAAACTGCGCGCAGATGAAAGGCAAGCACCTGTGCTGGGACGCTGAAGCGCTGTTCCGCCATGTGCTCGAAGGGCTGAAGGAGTGCGGAAAGCAGGGCTTTTGCCCCGCAAGCGTCGGCATCGACACATGGGGCGTGGATTTTGCGCTGCTTGACCGGAGCGGGAACCTTGTCGGCGAGATAGTCGCCTACCGCGACAGCCGCACGGAGGGCATGGACGCCGTTTTGGAGAAGACGATGCCCTACGCCGCGCTTTACGAAAAGACGGGCATTGCCAAGCAGCCGTTCAACACCCTGTACCAGCTGATGGCGGCGCTCACGGAAAACCCGGAGTACCGGGAGACCGTGGACGACTTTCTGCTGATCCCCGAATACCTGAGCTTCCGCCTGACGGGGAAAAAAGCGCACGAAGAAACCAACCTGAGCACCGGAGCGCTGCTGGATGCCAGGACGCGCGGGTGGTGCGCAGACGCTATTTTGGCCGCAGATTTGCCGCCTACATGGTTTCGGACGAAAATTGTCAAAGCCGGAACCGTGCTTGGCAGCCTCCTGCCGGAGAACGTTGAGGCGATCGGATTTGACACGACGGTCATTCTGCCCGCGACGCACGACACGGGCAGCGCTTATATGGCCGTGCCCGCGAAGGACGACCGGGCGGTGTTCCTTTCCAGCGGCACGTGGAGCCTTTTGGGTACCGAACTGACGCGGCCGCAGACGGACGCAGGCAGCCGGGCGCTCGGTTTTACCAACGAAATGGGGTACGGCGGCGCCACGCGATATTTAAAAAACATCATGGGAATGTGGATGATCCAGTGCATCCGCAAGGAACTGAGCCAAAAGATATCCTATGATGAAATTGCGCGGTTTGCCGGGGAATCGACCTACGCGCACTATGTGGACGTGACCGACGACCGGTTTTTCGCGCCGGAGAACATGACAGATGAAGTGCGAAAAGCGCTCGCGGAGCAGGGCGCGCCAAAACCAGCGGAAGACAAAGACCTGTTCCGCGCGGTTTTGTCAAGCCTTGCGATGTGCTACCGCGACAGCATATCAGAGATTGCGAAGCTGACGGGGAAGGCGTTCACTTCCGTCAACATCGTCGGCGGGGGAAGCCAGAACGTCACGCTCAACCGCCTGACGGCGGAAGTGACGGGGCTGCCCGTTTACGCGGGACCCACGGAGGGGACGGCGCTTGGCAACCTGATCGCGCAGATGATTACCTGCGGTGAACTGAAAGATTTGCAGACCGCCAGGCAGTTGATCGCGGAAAGCTTTCAGATCCGGGAATATACCGAGTAAACGACGGAGGCAATATCATGAGCAACGCGTATGAACTGGCCAAAGAGAGGTTTGTGGAAATCGGGATCGATACGGAGACTGCGATCGCGGCGCTGGCCCGCACGCCCATCAGCATCCACTGCTGGCAGGGCGACGACGTCGGCGGGTTTGAAAACACCGGAGAAACCCTGTCCGGCGGTATTCAGGCGACGGGCAACTATATCGGCAAAGCGCGGACGCCCGAAGAGCTGATGGCCGATTTTAAAAAGGCCATCTCTTTAGTCGGCGGGAAAAAGCGCATCAATCTGCATGCCTGCTATGCGGTGTTCGAGCCGGGGGAGAAGGCGGACCGCGACCGGCTGGAGCCCAGGCATTTCTCCAAATGGGTTGCGTTTGCCAGGGAAAACAACCTGGGCATCGATTTCAACCCGACCTATTTCAGCCATCCGATGGTCAAGGGCGGCCTGACGCTGTCGTCTCCCGACGAGGAGATTCGCGCATTCTGGGTGCGGCACGGCGCCGCCTGCCGCCGCATCGCCGCGTATTTTGCCAAAGAGCTGCATACGCACTGCCTGTGCAACGTCTGGATTCCCGACGGCTTTAAGGACGTGCCCGCAGACCGCCTGTCGCCCCGGAAAACTTTGCAAAAGAGCCTTGACGAGATATTTTCGGAAAAGCTCGACGGCGTGATCGATTGCGTGGAAAGCAAGGTGTTCGGGATCGGCGTGGAAGCGTACACGGTGGGCTCGTCGGAGTTTTATCTGGGATATGCCGCCTCGCACAAGGGTGTTTACGACCTGATGGACAGCGGGCATTATCATCCCACAGAGGTCATCAGCGATAAAATCCCCGCGATGCTGTGCTACTTCGACCGTATCCCGCTGCATGTAACGCGGCCCGTGCGCTGGGACAGCGACCACGTGGTCCGCCTCGACGACGAGCTCAAAGAGATCGCAACCGAGATTGTCCGAAACGATGCGCTGGACAAGGCGCTGATCGGGCTTGACTTCTTCGACGCGTCCATCAACCGCGTGGCCGCATGGATCATCGGCACTCGAAACATGCAAAAAGCGCTGCTGAGCGCGCTGCTCGTGCCGCACAGGCGGTTTGCCGCGCTGCAGGAGAGCGGAAACTGGACGGAGCTGATGGCGATGCAGGAAGCCATGAAGATGATGCCCGTAGGCGCTGTGTGGGAAGAATTCTGCCGCCGCGAGGGTGTGCCGGACGACACGGCATGGCTGGAAGCCGTCATGCAGTACGAAAACGACGTCCGGAAATACAGATAATTTCTGAAAATCATAAAGATAAGCAAAAGTCGTCGAATTTCATTGACAAACAACGCCAGACTTTGTATAATGCGATTGTTTCATCTGGAA
>JBDRTL010000038.1:0-2038 GCA_043824045.1 Bacillota bacterium | reverse complement strand
GTCGTCGCCGGATTGCGTTACCTCCACCAGATAGGCCTTATAGTTGATCGTTCGGCCGTCGTACTGCTCGACGTTTTTAACCAGCGTATCGTAATTGGGGCTGACGGAATCGCCCTTGATATGGCTGATCATATCCTCGGTGGACCAGTTGCGCGAGAAGGTAAGGTTGATGCGGCGGTCGGCGAGGTCCTTCTTGCTGAAGGCGAGCACCACCTCGTACATGCCCTCGTCACCGGTGCCGATCTCGATGGAAAACCTGCCTTCCGCTGTCACGCGCTTGGTATCATACAGTTCGTCGTTGACGAACACCTGAATTTCGGCGCCCGGCTCGGCCGTACCCTGGATGGTCACCGTATCGGAGGAGACCGATTCGGGAACGCCGCTTTGGATGTTCACGGCCAGCAGCGTGCGCTGGTAGGTAACGGGATAGGCGAGTTCCGCCACGCTCTCCCCGTCGTACTCGGCGGTTACGGTGATCATAAACACGCCTTCGCGCGGAATGGAAATCGGGATGGAGAGCCTGCCGTCGCGGCCGACTTCCACCTCGCTTACGATGGGCTCGGGGTAGTTGAGCCCCATCACTACGGCGGTGAACTTCGCGCCCGGGGCGGCGGTGCCGGTGATGTTGAAATCGGGAGTATTGGTCTCCTGCGGCGGCGCGGAGGTGATATTGATCTGCGCCTTGGCGGCTGCCGGCAGCGGCAGGATTTCGACGAACTTGAAGGTATCCCAGATCCTGTTGAGCGCCGTATTGTCCTTAGAAACAAGGCGGCGGTTATACACCTGCATGTCCAGCGTGATCTCGTACCCGTTGCGGATTGTGCGGCGCATGTAGCCGCGGTGGTCGATTTCGCCGTACTTGCGCAGGATGTACTCCAAAATCAAAAACCGCCCGTTGTCCGCGTGCTTCCAGGTGGACGAGGAAAACGTGTATCCCAGGGCGGTGTATTCGTTGTTGGGAGAGAAGCCCGTACGGTAGTTTCTGCGGTATTCATCCACCTGCTCGTTTACGTCAAACACCATACTCGTCTGCTCGTCCTGGGTGGCGGTAATCTCAAAGCGGCGGTCCGTATCCTCCTGGTCCCAGCACTGCAAAAGCACGCCGCGCTTTAGCATATCGTTGACCGTTTCCTCGGAGGCGAGCCCCTGCCCCGACAGCCAATCGGCATAGGTGGCGATATTGTCCGGGGTGATTACGATATAGGCATCGGGGATTTCCACCGTCGCCATCAGCTCGTCCAGCACAAAGGTCTGCGCCTGGGCGGTGAGGGAAATGAAAATCGCCGTAAGGATCAGCGCCATGCCGATCATCCACTTGCGCATACTGCACCTTCCTTTGGACGCGGTTGAACATACGTTTCCATATGCAGTATCTTACCATAGAATGCCGCCCAAGCGCAACATTCCGGCGGCGCGTGCAGGTTGCCGGTAAGGCGCGGAGTATGGTATACTGTGCGCACACGGAAACCATAAGGAGGCGGGAGCATGGCGCTGTTTGACGCGGATAAAGCGGGCGTGCTCTGGGATTCGGTCGCGCTTGCCAACGCCTTCATCATCGAATACATGCCCACCGCGCCCGAAAACTATGTAAAAGTGTATATTTACGGGCTTTTGTACGCGCGCTACGCCTGCGCCGGCGAGTGGCTTACGGTCGCGTCGCTTGCCAAGGAGCTGGGGATGGAAGAGTCAGACGTGCTCTCGGCCTTCCAGTACTGGGAGCGCGCCCGCCTGGTGACCCGCACGCAGGATAACCCGCCCCGCTTTACCTACTTAAACGTGCAGCAGGCGATGATGGGGCGGCAGGCCGCGCCCGTGGACGACAAGTATATGGAGTTTGCGCAGGCGCTGTACGCGGTGTTCGGCGACCGCAGGAAGCTGCACGGCGGCGAGACGCAGCTTTGCTACGAGTGGGTGGAGCAGCTTGGGCTTCCCAGCGAAGTGGTGCTATTATTGGTGCAGCATCTTGCGTTCACGCGCGGGGTGAGCTTCTCCTTCAAGGCTGCGCAGAAGCTTGCGCTGGACTTGGCGGATCGGCACA
>JBDRTL010000037.1:0-3115 GCA_043824045.1 Bacillota bacterium | reverse complement strand
CGCTAACATTCGAGGATCGGAGGCGTGCCATTTGGTTCACAATCGATCTGTCCGAGCGTTATGCTTTGCGGTTTGTCTGGCGCTGTGCCTCAGCGTGGCGGGCCCTGCATTCGCGTATAATACCATCATCTATGGCTGTGTGGATGACAGTGTTCTGAAAATGCAGCGCGCGCTGCAGGCGCTCGGTTATTTGGGCGCTTCGGAACGCGACGGCGTGTTCGGCCGCAAGACATTGGTTGCGATTTGCTGGTTCCAGGCGGATATGAACATGCCCGTGGACGGAATCCCGGGGGACGAAACCCTGACCAAGCTGTATGACCTGTATAAAACCGCCGTGTCCGAATCCAAGGATATGGATATCTCCGAATTTCAGCGCCTTTCCTTCGGCAGCAAGGGTTTGCTGGTGGAATACCTGCAGCGCAAGCTCGGAACCCTCGGGTACTACAACGGCTTTGTGGACGGCTTCTACGGCGTGCAGACCAAGCAGGCCGTGATCGCCTATCAGGAAGATTACCACCTGTTTGTGGACGGCGTCGTCAACTCCGACACATGGGTCAGCCTCTTCGGCACGCTGGATCCGACGATCTGATAACCGGCAGCCTCAATCGCGCAGCCAGTCCTGATAGCGTTCCTTCGGATAGAGGCTTTTCATCATTTGAATCATAAACTGCACCTCCTCCTGTGAAAAGAAGGAGGCGTATTTCTGATACAGCACACGCAGCGCCGCAAGGCTTTCATGCTGCAGCGCATATTCGTTCAGCTTTTCAAAATTGGACGAAAACGGCGACAGGCTGTCAAACATCAACCCCATCAGGTCGTCCGTCATATACTCGATATCCCGAAGCGACAGCCGTTTCGTTTGGTAGTTTTCCACCACGATGCACATGCTGGAGCGCGTCAGCTTGCTGATCTGCACAAGCATGTGGTGCTCAAGCCGTTCCCTGAGCTGTTCAAAGGTTTCCCGCGCGGGCGAATACTGCATCATCTGATAAGTGATTTCCTGCGAAAGCGGGGTAGACATCAAAAATAAAACTCCAAGCCAGGGCTTGAGCGCGGCGTTGACGTCATCGAGGTGTACGGGAACGGGCATGTCTTTTCCTCCGGCAAGTCATAGGTTCTTTGCGATTTCTGCACACAGTTAGTTCAATATTCTACAATTTCATTACTTTTCCCTTTCCGTCCTTCATAAATTCATCGCCGAATCCGAACACGATTTTCGCAATGACCGCTGCCGTCTGCGCTGATGCCCGTCACAGTTTTTTAAGATGAAGATTCTGTTATTTTTATGCATCCTTTGTCATAATTCGTCAATAGAATTGCGATGATCTTTGTACGGGATCAATCCCTTGCGCCATGTTTCACAAGCGTCCACTATCACTGGTAGTCCGGTGCCGCCAGGATACTGAATAGTATTCAAATTGCCATTCCGTAAGGGTTCTTGCCAAGCCGCCGGAATTCTGCTATGATTAAAAAGAAAAATCGGTACAGCACAATTGGCATTCGTATAGAACAACGCCGAGGCGAATGTGCACGTTTCTATGGGGAAAATAGTGCATATTTATTGACTAATTCCTGAATAATGATATTCATGTCGGAAGGATGGAACGGATTGCTGAACGCTGAAGACATCTGGAGCAGAGCCTGTAAGATTTTAAAGGACGACATGAGCGCCGTGTCCTACGAGACATGGATCAAGTCCGCGCTGAAACCTTACGCCATCCTGGACCACTGCTTCCTGATCGAATGTGTGAACGCGCTGATGCGCGACTTTGGCGTAGACCGCTATCTGAGCAAGATTCAAAGCGCCGTCACAACCGCTTGCGGTGAAAACGTGACCGTGGAAATCCTAAACCATGACGAGCTGCAGCGCCGCAAGGCCGAACTGCAGGCGAAGCTTTCCAACGCCAATCCGTGCATGCTCAATCCGAAATATACCTTCGAATCGTTTGTCGTCGGCTCAAGCAACCGCTTTGCCCACGCCGTGTCGCTTGCGGTAGCGGAGGTACCCGCCAAAGCCTACAATCCCCTGTTTTTGTACGGGGGCGTGGGGCTTGGCAAAACGCACCTGATGCACGCCATCGGACACTATGCGCATGAGCTGTACCCGGAGATGAAGATTGCCTATATCACGAGCGAAGACTTTACCAATCAGCTCATCCAAGCCATGCAGAACAATGAAAACCAGCGCTTCCGCGACCGGTACCGGACGGTTGACCTGCTGCTGGTGGACGATATCCAGTTCATCGCGGGCAAGCAGGCGACAGAGGAGGAGTTCTTCCACACGTTTAACCATCTCCGCGAAGCCGGCAAGCAGATCGTCGTCACCAGCGACAAGCCGCCCAAGGAGATCGCCAAGCTCGAGCAGCGGCTTTGCAGCCGCTTTGAGGGCGGGCTCCTGGCCGATATCCAGCGCCCCGATTTTGAAACACGCTTTGCGATTTTGCGGAAAAAGGCCGAATACGACCACCTGCGCATCGGGAACGATATCCTATCGCTGATCGCCGAAAAGGTGGCCTCCAACGTGCGCGAACTGGAAGGCTCGCTCACGAGGCTGACGGCCTATGCCTCGCTCACCCACCGCCCCATCGATATGCAGCTGGCAAGCGAAGCGCTGCGCGACCTGTTCAACCGAAGCGCGTCCGCCAAGGTGACCACCGATACGCTGCAGGAGGCCGTGGCGACCTATTACGGCATCACCGTAGACGATTTGAAAAGCCCGCGCCGAAACCACGAGATCACCGTGCCGCGGCAGATCGCCATGTTTCTAACCCGCGAAATGCTGGGCTTAAGCCTGACGAAGATCGGCGACGCGTTCGGCGGCCGCCACTACACCACCGTGATGAGCTCGATTGACAAGGTGGAGGCTTCCATCAAGCAGTCGCCGAGCCTGGCCAGCCTGCTGGACGACATCCGCCGCTCGGTGAAAGAGCCGTAAGATAACCATTCATTGATATGATAAAGGCTGCCGCATTCGCGGCAGCCCAGAGTGTCAAAAAACATCGTTTTGCAGACACACTGACAGCCTGTTCAAAAGGCCTTGATTTCGCGAAGCCAAGCGTGGCGCGTGTTGAGCTTACTCGTTTGTAAGTGATGCACGCGCCATCGCGCAGGCGAC
>JBDRTL010000036.1:0-14952 GCA_043824045.1 Bacillota bacterium | reverse complement strand
ATTATGCAGACGGTATTTGACGAGCTCAACACGAAATACGGCGTCCGGCTGATGGCGCCGCCGTATCGGAAAGAAGCGTTCAGCGGCGCGGCGATGATATTGTTCAATCCGGGCGCCAAAGAAAACGGTTCGATTTTCTGTCAGCCGCAGGGCTGGGCGATTTTCGCCGAAGCGCTGCTTGGGCACGGCAACCGCGCGTTCCAGTATTTTGCCGAGTCCTCCCCCGCCAGCTTCAACGAAAACGCCGACGTCCGCGTGATCGAGCCCTACGCGCACGGCCAGTTTATCGAAAGCGTCGAATCGCCGTATTTCGGGCGCGCGCAGGTGCACTGGCTCACCGGCACGGCATCTACGGTGATGGTCGGCTGCGTGGAAGGAATCCTGGGGCTGCGCCCGACGCCGGACGGGATTGTCATCTCGCCATCCATCCCGTCCGAATGGAGAAGTTTTACGATGAAGAAAAACTACCGCGGAAAAATACTGCGCATTACGGTGAACAATCCGCGGCATCGTGAGAGCGGCGTGCGGACCCTCGTGCTCAACGGCTTAAACCATTCCAAGGGCCTGATCCGGTTTGAGGAGCTTCAGGACGACAATGAGATTTGCATAACACTATAAGTTGTGGTTTCATTCGCTGTCGGATATGGTATATAGTAGCCAGCAAACGGAAGGGATGGGATCGTATGGCAAGCAATATCACCGTACACGGAGGAGAAATCTCACAAGCTGAAATCGACATTTATATCGCCCGCGCTACCCAAAAGTTCGGGATGGAACCCAAAGCGATGGATTTAACCCTGGACGGCGACGAAGTAGAAATACGCTATGATCTGGGCAAACAGCCGTTCCAGCGCATCCGCCGCATCACCGGTTATCTGGTCGGAACGCTGGACCGCTTCAACGACGCGAAGCAGCACGAGGAACACGACCGCGTCAAACATTCCCTGCAATAAACGTTCCGCCGTTTCTCTGCTTGCCGCCAACATGGCGGCAAGTTTTGTTACCGTGGATTCATATTGACAATCGGCTGGCGCGGCATTATAATACATATGTACATATGCTCATATGTAGAGGTGATATGATGACGAACCCGAACCCGCAATGCTGCGACCTGCTGCACATCCACCCGGAAATCGTTGATTACGTAGAAAAGACGATGCCGGACGTGGAAGCGCTGTTTGAGCTCAGCGAATTGTTTAAAACCTTCGGGGATACCACAAGAATCCGCATCTTGTTCTGTCTGTTTATCGACGAGATGTGCGTGTGTGATATCGCAAGCCTGCTGGGTATGTCGCAGAGCGCGATTTCCCATCAGCTGGCGATTTTAAAACGCCAAAAGCTCATCAGGGCACGGCGCGACGGCAAAGCTATATTTTATTCGCTTGCCGACGATCATGTGCGCACGATCATCAACCAGGGCATGGACCACGTGAACGAATAGGAGGGCGGTCATGAAAAAGACTTTTCAAATCAGCGATCTGGATTGCATCGTGTGCGCTAACGCACTGGAACGAAAACTCAACTCCATTGCGGGCGTGAAAAGCGCAGCCATCAACTATTTCCTCCGGCAGCTCACGCTGGAAGCGGACGACGCGCAGTTTGAGGATATTGTAAAGCGTGTCCGCCTCGCAGTCGACCGTTCCATTCCCGGCGCTGTTTTATCGTAACCCGTTCATGGAGCTGCTATATGAAACACACGCTTTGGTTTATCCCCATCACAGCGGTTTTGTTCCTCACCGTCGTATTTTTGCCGTTTCCTTCCGTCGCGCTCGCGCTTTATTTTGCCGCCTATGCGCTGATCGGCTGGAATATTCTCCTAAAAGCCGCGCGCAACATCATCCGCGGCAACGTGTTTGACGAATACTTCCTCATGGCCGTCGCCACGATCGGCGCGCTGATCATCGGCGAGTATCCCGAGGCCGTCGCCGTAATGCTCCTGTATCAGATAGGCGAGTATTTCCAGAAACGCGCGCTTAGAAACAGCCGCAAATCCATTGCCGCGCTTATGGATATACGCCCGGAGTCCGCCAATCTGGAGAAATTCGGGCAGATCGTTTCCGTCGCCCCCGATACTGTGGCTATCGGCGATGTGATCGTTGTAAAGCCGGGAGAGCGCGTGCCGCTGGACGGCGTGATTGTCGACGGCAACTCGACGCTTGATACCTCCGCGCTGACGGGCGAAAGCCTCCCGCGCGAGGCGGCTGCCGGACAGGATGTGATCTCGGGATGCATCAACCTTTCCGGCGTCCTGCGCGTTTCCGTGACCAGGCTGTACCACGATTCCACTGTGGCAAAGATCCTCGACCTCGTGGAGCACGCGTCGCAACACAAGGCGCGCTCGGAAGCCTTTATCACGCGCTTTGCGCGCGTCTATACCCCCATGGTCTGCTTAGCCGCCGTGCTGCTGGCGTTCGTTCCCCCGCTGTTCTTTGCGGGAAACCTTCGCATGTGGGTGGAGCGCGCGCTCAGCTTTCTGGTCGTCTCCTGCCCGTGCGCGCTGGTGATCTCCGTGCCGCTTACTTTTTTTGGCGGCATCGGCGGTGCGTCGAAAAACGGCATTCTGGTGAAGGGCAGCAACTACCTGGAACTGCTCGCGAAAGCGGAAACCGTAGTATTCGACAAAACGGGCACGCTGACCGAGGGTATCTTCCATGTCACGAGCATCCATCCGCAAGCCCTTCCCGCGGATGAACTGCTTCGTCTGGCCGCGACGCTAGAAAACTATTCCGCGCATCCCATCGCGCAGTCCATCCGCGCGCACAATAAACTGCCCGTTCATACCGAAACGCTTAAGAACGTCACCGACTTGCAGGGTTACGGCATTTCGGCGCAGAATCAGGGACACCGGTATTTCATCGGCAACCAGACGCTGATGGAACAGCAGGGCGTTGCGCTACCCTGCTGCCCGCACCTGGGCGCGGTGGTGCACATAGCGCAGGACGGCGAGTATCTCGGGCATATCGAGATATCCGACGAGATCAAAAAGACCGCCAAAGAAGCGGTGGATTCGCTGCGTTCACTAGGCGTTCGCAAGACCGTTTTGCTCACCGGCGACCGGATGGACATTGCCGAACAGACCGGAAAAGCATTGGGTATTGATCTTGTGTACGGAAACCTGTTGCCGGCCGATAAAGTGGAGCATGTGGAACGGCTCCTTGCCTTGTCAAATCACGGAAGCCTTGTCTTCGTCGGAGACGGGATCAACGACGCGCCCGTGCTGGCGCGCGCCGACGTCGGTGTGGCGATGGGCGCGCTTGGAAGCGACGCGGCCGTGGAAGCCGCGGATATCGTGCTGATGGACGACGACCCGCACAAGCTTCCACTCGCCATCCGGCTGGCCAGGTGCACGCTTTCGATTGCCCGCCAGAACATCGCCTTTTCGCTCATCGTGAAAACCGTCGTGCTCACGCTGGCCGGTTTGGGGCTCACGGAACTCTGGATGGCCGTGTTTGCCGACGTAGGGGTCAGCATGATCGCCGTAATCAACGCAGCCCGTGCGCTGCGCATCCCTTTCCAATCCATCAGACCAGGAGGAGGCGTCTCATGATTACGTGTTATGCAGATTTTGTCTCGGCGCTGCTCAAAGCAGGGTTTTCCATGGGCGGCGGCAATGACGAGGGCGTATTCTCCATCATCAACTGGTCGTGGGAAGAGTCGCCACCGTACGCAACGCCTGTACGCTGGCATACCGGCGATCCCGAGACCGATCCCTGGGAATGGCGCATGCGCGTGCTGGAAGAGCGCAGCGACATCGCGTATTCCAAGCTGTTTTTCAAAAAGAGCGGATATATCACCAAGGAATGGTACCCGTATTTTCTGGCCGTGCGCAGACAGAACCAGAGCTTCGACGACGCCTACCGGGACGGCACCCTGAGCCATGAGGCGAAGATTGTTTTCGACGTCGTACGAGAGCAGGGAGCCGTTGCGCTGCACACGCTCAAGGCGCTGTCCAACCTCGGGCAGAAAGAGAACAAATCGCGCTTCGACCGCGCGTTGACGGAACTGCAAACCCGCCTGTTCATCACTATGTGCGCACGGCAGCAAAAGCAATCGCAGACGGGCGAGGAATACGGTTGGTTTTCCACGGTGTTCTGCACGGTGGAAACGTTCTTCCCGCACGATGTATTCAATAAAGCGGCATCCCTCCAACCGGAAGATGCCGCAGATGCCATCCGTCGGCAGGCGCTGTCGCTCAATCCAAACGCAAACCTCAGGAATCTGGAAAAGTTTATCAAAGGATGAACTTACAGGGATTTTATAAACCCGTCGATTGCATCGATAATTACCGGTAACTTATTGGAAAGCGTGCACACGTGCGGAACTCCGTCTAAAATGAGCTTCTCTCTGCGCGCGCTTTTGATTCTGTCCAAAATCGTTTCAGCGCTGTTCGGCGAGACCGCTTTGTCAGCCAGGCTTTGGATCACCAGCATCGGGCAGGTGATCTGCGAAAGGTTCTTCTGCGCCTGCTGAATGAGATGGTACAGGTCCGCGCCTTTTCGCATGGGAAAGCCTGTGTAGCCTTTATCGTAGCGTTGATCCAGCTGCTTTTCTCGCGCTTCATCCATTTTCCAGGACTTGCGCGGTAGAATATACCCGATTACTCCCGTTAGCGGGAGCATAGGATTGGATGATGGCAGCGGCGCCGAAATGGAGATACAGGCGTCCGCTTTCCCTTGTTCCGCGACGATCATCGAAAGTACGGCGCCCATCGACAGCCCGCATACGACGACCGTTTTGCAGTGCAGGCGCATATGCCCGGCGGCGTCCAGCGCCGCCTGCAGCCACTCTCGGCGGCCGACCTTTGCCATATCCGCCTCCGTGGTCGCGTGCCCCGGCAGGTTGATGCCCATGACCGTGTACCCGCGCGCATGCAGCGCGTCCCCCAGCGGCCGCAAATGCGCGATGCTGCCCGTAAAGCCATGGAGCAGTACAATCCCCGTATCGCCTCCCAGGTGTAAAAAAGGGTTGCACACGTCGCTGTCGAAATAGGCCGCTTCCCGCGGTTTCATTACGGCACTCATCCGCTGATATTGCTGATGTCGTCCTTCTGGCCTAGCACAAGCAGAATATCACCGACTTCAAATACGGCGTCGGGTGACGGCGAAACGATAAACTTGCCATCTCGCTGAATGGCAAGAATGCTGATTCCGTATTGTTTGCGGACGTCGATCTCGAGTATGGAGTGCCCCGCCCATTTGGACGGCAGAATAATCTCGATCAGACGGTAATCGCCGCTGAACTCCATCATCTCCAGGACGTTTGGCATAATCAGGGATTTCGCCACGCGCACGCCCATATCGCGTTCCGGGAAAACCACCCGATCCACGCCGATTTTACGGAGCACCTTGGCATGGATTTCATCCGTCGCCTTGGCGATGAGGTACGGAACACCCAACTCCTTGATGATGACGCAGACCAGGATGCTGTCCCGCAGGTTTTTGCCAATGGACACAATCACAGCATCAAAATTACGCACGCCCAGTTCCTGCAACGCGGCCTCATCCGTCGCATCAATCTGCACGGCCTGCGTTACATGCGGCGCGATCGCCTCCACGAGATCCGCATCCGAATCAACGGCAAGCACCTCGTGCCCCATCTCATGGAGGGCCTTGGCAAGGCTGCTGCCGAACAGGCCCATTCCCAGCACCATAAATTGTTTCGTTTTCCCTTTCATCACAGGTTCCTCCTCAACCGATCATCGGTTTATCTTCGGGATAATGCAGGCGGTTTTTCGCATTGTGCTCCAGCCTGCGCGCCAGTGCGAAAGCCAGCGTCAGCGGCCCCACGCGGCCAAAGAACATCACGGGAATTAAAAACATCTGGGAAACTCTGCTCAAGTCCTGCGTATTGACGGACGATAGACCGACGGTACCGAACGCCGACGTCGATTCAAACAGCAGGTCGATCATCTTCATGCCGGAATCCCGTTCCGTAAGGGACAGAGCACAGGCGCACAAGATGACGATAAACAGGCTGATCAGCACAATCGCAAGCGCGCGCCGGATTACGTTGAACGGTATCTGCTTTCGGAATACCACTACGGAATCGGAGGCTTGCACAACACTGAACACCAAAAGCGCAAGCACGCCGATGGTCGTCGTCTTTACGCCGCCGCCGGTGGATGCGGGCGAAGCGCCGATGAACATGAAGATGATGCCGATCAGCTTGGAACTGTCCGTCAGCGCAGCCTGATTGATGGTGGAGAACCCGGCGGTGCGCAGCGTGACCGACTGGAAGAAGCTGTTGAGCAGTTTTTCAAAGAAGTTCATGCCGCCAAGCGTTTGCTCGTTGGACCACTCAAAAGATACCGTCAGAACCAGCCCCAGCACAAGAAGCGACGCTGTGATGATGAGCACAAGCTTGGTGTGCAGGGAGAATTTATGAAACTGCATGCGGTTTTGATAGATTTCCAGCAGTACGAAGAAACCAAGCCCGCCGAGGATGATGAGGGATGCAACCGTCAGCACGATCACCGGATCACCGCTGAAGTCGGTCATGCTCTTATAGTCGCCGAGCAAGTCAAAGCCGGCGTTGCAAAATGCGCTTACCGCGTGAAACACGCTGTTTTCAATGCCCTTCGACAAGCCATAAATCGGGATAAACCGTGTGCTGAGGACAACTGCGCCGATCAGTTCGATGCTGACCGCCATCAGTGTAAACCACTGAATGAGGCGAATCAAGCCGGATAGCCCCGTGGTGTTCATCGATTCACGAATCAACACGCGGTTGCGCAGCGATATGCGCCTGCCCAGCGCGATCATCACCAGCGTCGCGAAGATCATCAGGCCCAGGCCGCCGATTTGAATCAGCAGCAGGATAACCATCCTCCCGAAAAGCGAAAACGAGTTACCTGTATCCAGCACAACCAGCCCCGTCACGCAGACGGACGAAGTCGCGGTAAAGAAGGCATTATGCAGGCCGATGGATTGTTTGGTGATTGATGAGATCGGAAGCGACAGCAAAATACTGCCGGTGACGATCAGACACAGGAATCCGAGCGCTAAAATGCGTTCGGGCCGTATCGACCGTTTGGCGAGAAAATCAGCAGGTTTATCCGACAGTTTACGGTGCAAGTTCCAACACCTCGAATATCAAATCGCTTTCGCTAGAACAGAAAGGTCAATTCCATCAAGCGTCCTGAGCACGTCGTACAGTTTGCGCAGAATGAACCCGTTGCCGCCCGCAATGTCGCTTTCCACGTTCAGGGGCATCACGGGATCGTGTACGGAGAGCCGAAGCAGGAACCATCCGTTGTCGATTCCGCCTTCTAAATCAAAGCTGACGCGTACGCCCTCCCGGTTGTCCGGCGCGATATGCCAGCCGCCGCGTTCCGCCGCCGCGTTGAGCACCGTTTGGATAACGGTCTTGCCGACCTGATGGAAATCCGGCTTCAGGATTTTCAGCCGGTACTCCGCCGATTCCAGCGGCTCCTTTAAATCCCGTATCAGCGACGATAGCGTCCGGTTCTGCTTCTTCAGCTGCATGGCGCGAATGATCAGATAGGTGACGAGGTACATGCCGTCGTCCAGAAACCGGTTCTCCCGCATCGCGGCGTGGCCGCTTGTTTCGATGGCAAGCGGGCAATCGATGCCCGCCTCATTCAGGCGAATCGCCTCGTCGATCACGTTGCGGTAGCCGCGTTTATAGCGGTAGTGCTCCCCGCCGGACTCATGAATAAACGCCGTAAGCCCGGACGAGGTCACGGAATCGGTCACGATGGTCGCGCCTGGGTTTTTCTCCAGCAGGATGGCGCTCGAGAGCGCAATCAGGCGGTTGCGGTTGATTTCCCGTCCGTCGGCGTCCACGATGGCGGCGCGGTCGCAGTCCGTATCGAAAATCACGCCCAAATCCGCGCCAGCCTTCAGCACGGCCTGCGAGATGGATTCCATCGCCTGCTCGTTCTCGGGGTTTGGCTGGTGGTTTGGAAAATGCCCGTCCGGATTCAGGAACTGGCTGCCGTCCACGCATGCGCCCAGCGACGCAAGCAGTTCGGCGTAAAAGCCGCCCGAGCCGTTGCCGGCGTCTACAGCTACATGCAGCCCGATCAGCGGTTTTTCCGCGTCCGTTTGCAATCCGTTCCGGATCATCCTGGCAAGTTGGCCGTGGTAGAACGGGATATACGGATGGGATTCGACGCTACCAAGTACATCGCTTGCAGATATGGAGCCGCTTTCCGCAAGCTCCAGCACGCGGTCCAGCGCATCGTAGCCCAACCCGCCCCGCTTCGTGAAAAACTTCATGCCGTTGATGTTCCACGGATGGTGGCTTGCCGTGATCATGATCGATCCCGTCGGATGAAAACCCTTCTCCAAAATGGCCATGTACATCGAAGGCGTTGTGCACAGTCCGCAGTCGTATGCCTTGGCGCCCGCAGCGGCGACGCCCTCGCAGGCGGCGGACAGCAGCGCGGGGCCGGAAATCCGGCTGTCGCGGCCGATAGCTACCGAGACCGTACGCACCGGTAGACGGTTTAGCTCCGCCAAATAGAGCGCAAATGCGGTTCCCAGCGTTCGAGCAACCGCATGCGTCAGCACGGCGCCGTCGCCGATGGCGACGCCCCGTATATCCGAACCGCTTTTCAAGGTATGAAAGTCCATATGTTCTCCTTTCGAAGAAAATAATGTCGCATGTTCAGCCTTCCAGCGCCGCTTTGCCGGTGTCCGCAAGCTCCCGGAAAAGCTTGTACAAAGGTTTCAGCCGCAGGTAATCCTGCGCGCAAAGCTCCACGATATGACCGGAATATGCGTCTGTCAGCGATATTCCCTGCCTGCACAGATAAAGCGACTTGTGCGTGTACAGCTCTTTGAGCTCCTTTGGCACACTTTCCGGAATTTTTATCCGCTGGTATCGCTCGCCGTCGATGGAAAACTCCTTGTCGGGAATCCGCGCCTGTTTCAGCGCCGCCGTGACTTTGGCGGGTTTTTCGGCGATCATCGTACGAAGCGCGTCCATCGTGGGGCGGTTCGGCCCCCAGAACCCGAGCCCCCAGTTCACGGTATCGGGCGAAAGCTCAAACCAAAACATCACGGTTTCGTCGCGCGGTTCCCCCGAGCGCTTGAACATCAGCCACAAATGGTCACGGTACGGCGTCTTGTCCTTGGTAAAGCGCGTGTCGCGTCGGATGCGCGCAAGGCATTTATCGGGCCGCAGTTCAAAATCATCCGCGATTTCTTCCAGCGTCGGCGCCAGCGCGCGGATAAACTCAAAAAAAGGCTCTTTGACATAAGCCTCATATTCGTTTCTATGTGCGTTAAAATACGTCGCGTCATTGTGAAACCGAAGCCCAAGAAAGAAACGGATCGTCTCCTCCGGGAAACCGCCAAACATAGGAATCACCCCTTTTGCCTGTAAACGCTGCCCCATGAACCGCATGACAAAGCATCGGAATTCACTGCTTTGCTTCATGCCGAAACAGGGCCGGAACCTGCGGACATTCCTTTAGGTAGGCTCGTCCGTGTGATCATCCTGCTCCGGTGCGTTCTCGCGGTCCATATCGGCGGACTGCCTTGCATAAGGGGAAACCCTGCTGGTTCGACGCTGATACGGGCTCTCTTCTTCCAAACGGGTCTGCGGTTGATCTGAATCCCAGGTATGATCGTCCTCGGCATAATCCGGCTCAATACCCTTCGCCGGTTCCCCGCCGGCAAGCTGATAGGCGTTGCGCACGTACTTCATGTGGGGCAGTTCATCTTCCGACAGAAGTTCGTCCGATGCGGCCGCCGGAGTTTTCTCTTCCTCATCCACTGCCGGTTTTGCTTCCGCCGGCTGTTCCTGCCCGTCCGAAGCCGCCACGTAATCGCGATGGTTGGAGCGCTCCAGATGGTCCAGCGCGTTCTCCGACGTCTTTCTCAGATCGGCCCTTTTCTTGGTCGCGATGACGAGAATGACCAGCGCGACTGCAAAGAGTCCAAACCCGGCGATCATCATCGGGTAAAAGAACGTGCGCAGGAGCTTGGGCAGGGTGCCGATATCCGGATCGCTGATCTTGGGATAGGTTGCCTTTACGAACGTCGGCTCTGGCGTGGGCGTGATGTTCGGGTTTTCAGTCACGGGCGCCGGAGTCGCCTGCAGGAAAGCGATCTGGAGAATGTTGCTCTCAAACGTCATGGGGGTTTCCAGCACGTCCGTCGTTTCCGCGCGGAACTGGTATTTGCCCGCCATACGCAGCGTCACGTCCCGCGAGAAAGTTTTGGTCTCCCCCGCGGGGATGGACGCGAAGGTGTAGATTTCGGTATCGCCCTGATATACCTTTACGTTCGCGGCATCCGCTGTGCTGTTGTTAAAGATGGTTACGGTAAACCGCACAACCTCCAGGTCGGAATACACTTCCGATTTGTTGGAGGAGAAGGTGATATCCAGTTTCAGCGCCTGATTCGGGTCTACGGCAATCAGCGACAGCGTATTGGTAAAGAAGATGATTTCCGTTCCCGTGTTGTCGATGGCGTGAATTTCAAAGGTATAATCCGTGCTCTGGGTCAAGGTGATCTCTTTTTCCAGCGTCAGCTTTTCGCCTGCCGGGATCGTCTGATTGGTAAATACGTCCCCGAGCGTGGGGTCCGAAATGCGGACGTCCGTAAACCCGACGGTTCCGGTATTGTCCAGTTCCAGTGTCAGCTTCACGGTGCCGTCTTTCATTACCCCTTTGGCGTCCGACGAGAGTGTGGCGAGAACGGCAAGCTCGCCATAGGTAATCACCTGTTCTTCGAGCTCAAATGTCTGCGTTTCCGTGCCGTCGGCAATGGTATAGGTCACGGTGCCCTTGCTCGTCAAGTCCTTCTTGCCCATGACGACGGGCAGCTTCACCTGCGCCGTCGCGCCTGCCGGCAGTTCGGCAGCTATGGTCAGCGGATCGGCTAATATATCCTTATGCTCTGCCAACGTCAGGTTGGTGAGGGAAACGGTGCCCTCGTTCGCGATATCATACACGACGTTGATGGTCTGTCCCTCGTGCGCCGTTTCCGGGATGATGGTGCGGTTCACGGAGATTTGAGCCGTAAAATTTGCCTTTTCGATTTTCCCGCGGATCGGCTGGCTTTGCGACTTGCTGGTTCCGTCTTCCTCGACAACGGTATATTTGACGAAGAATACGATTTGCCCGTTCTCCAGCGTGCGCTGATTCACGTTCCACATTCCGGTCCAGGTTTTCACCTCGCCGGCTTTGAGCGTAACCGAGCCGTTATCCCCGAAACTCGTCACCACCTGGCTGGTGGGGTCGAACAGCGTCAGCGGATTGGTCATATCCGTATCGCCTGCGTTTGATACGGTAATCGTTACCGTTACGTCTCCGGGTTCCGACAGCGAAGAAGGAGAAACCTCCATCGTGCATACGATCGGGTCGGTGGCTGCCGATGAAAGCGTATGGAATGCAAGCATCGCTATGATAAGAAGCGCTAAGGCGAGCAATTTCTGTTTCATGACAATTCCGGACGTTTATAAGGTACGTCCTGCCTCCCTTCGGCGGATTAAGCCGGTATCGAGCATCGTGTAAGCAGTGCGTCCGCACAGATATCCTTCAAAGACCGCAATCCTTTGCCGGGAATCGCCGCCATATGATTCGAAAATACCTGTAATGGCTTATGCATATTGTAGTTCATAAGGGATTGCGTGTCAAGCGCGCGCCTCTGTGCACAAAAGCGCCGCGTTGCGCGCAAAGGCTTCATGCGCAATTGTTACAATGCGCTTCCTGGCTTTGCGCGGCTATGAAACGGCAATATCGTATGATATAATGACCTCGAATGAAGTTTACTGTTCATCGGAGGGATCGCTTTGGTTCAGCCGCCCAATGATTCTGCGCCCCGTTATCTGTCGGATTCGGACAGCGGTTACGGATCCCCGTACGATAACGGTTATTCCGGATATACGCCGGAGTCCGTCGGCGACGAATATAGCCGCGCCAGGAAAAAGTTCACCATATTCAAACCGCGGCGTGCAAGGCCGAATTTCATCTTCTCCGTTTTTATCAACGCGGTGCGCATCGCGCTTGTGCTGGCGGCATTGGCCGTGCTAGCCGTCGGCGGCGCGCTGATCGGCATAGGCAAGGCCTACGTAGGCACCGCGCCGACGCTGGACTTGGCGTTGCTCAGCGATCAGGACAAAACCAGCTTTATCTATGATTCTGCCGGCGTGCTCATCACCGACTACAAGGGCACAGAAAACCGCGTGATGGTCAATATCTATCAGATTCCCGAGGACCTGCAATACGCCTTTATCGCCATTGAGGACGTCCGTTTTTTTACGCACAGCGGCGTCGATTTCAAGCGGATTTTGGGTTCGTTTATCCAAAACTTCCTGTCCAATTCAAACCAGGGCGGCTCCACCATCACGCAGCAGCTGATCAAGAACACGATGCTCTCCAGCGAGCTCAGCTATAAGCGTAAAATTCAGGAAGCCTATCTGGCCATGCAACTGGAAACCATGTATACCAAATCAGAAATTCTCGAAGCGTATTTAAACACCATATATCTTGGCGAAAACTACTACGGCGTTTCCGTTGCCGCCGAGGGCTATTTCGGCAAAGATCTATCCGAGCTCACCCTCCGCGAGTGCGCGATGCTTGCCGGAATGACCAACAATCCCTATTATTATAACCCACGCCGAAATTTCTACCTGCGGCAGTCGGACCAGACGGATTATCCGGCGCTCACCAACAACCGCACGGATTATGTGCTGCAGCTGATGTACGAAAATGAATTCATCACCTACCAGGAGTATCAGGAAGCGGTGAAACCCGAAACCGCGCAGGTTTTGGAAGAATCCGCGGTGGAAGGCGAAGGCATGTACCCGTACGCGCATTACGTGGAATATGCGATCAAGGAAGTCGTCGACTGCTTTCTGGAGCTGAACGGCCTGGCGGATACCAGTGAAAACCGTTACAAGATGGAAAACGAGCTGCGTACAGGCGGCTATCACGTGACGCTCGCCCTTGATTCGCAGATCCAGCAGATTGTCGAAGATACGCTGGAAAACTGGACGGACTACCCGGCGTTGCGCGACCCAAGCGATAAAATCTACCGCGCGAAAAACGCAAACGGCACCTATACAGACATCATCCAGCCGCAGGCTTCGGCGGTGGTGCTGGATTACCGCACAGGCGAACTGAAGGCCATCGTCGGCGGGCGCACCAAACCGACGCAGCGCAAGACCCTCAACCGCGCCACCGATATGAATATGCCCGTCGGCTCGGCGATCAAGCCGATCTCGGTATACGCACCCGCCATCGAGCTTGGCGCGTCGCCCGCGAGCGTCGTGTACAATATGCCGGTGCCCGTCACCGGATGGACGGATGAAAACAACAACGAAACGTGGCCGCGCAACTACGGCGGCAGCTCGTACTCCGGGCCGTCCACGCTGCGCAATTCCTTGAAGCGCAGCCAGAACGTCTCCGCCGCGCAGACGCTGATGACGCTGGTCGGCGTGGAACGATCCGTTGATTTTCTGCTGAAATCCGGCGTGGATCTGGAGCATATCAATGCCACGCCCTTCGGGCTCGCTTTGGGATCCAGCGGCATCACGCCCGTGCAGATGGCGGTCGCGTTCGGCGTGCTGGGCAATGGCGGCGTATATCAGGAGCCGATCTCCGTGCTCGGGATTTCGGACAGCGCGGGCAACGTGATCTGGGACGGCCACCAGCAGCAGGAACGCCGGCAGGTGTACAGGCCGTCGACCGCGTGGCTGGTTGTGGATATGATGAAGGACGCCGTCTCCGGCGGCACGGGTACCAAGGCGAAAATATCCGGCCAGACCGTCGCGGGGAAAACCGGTACCAACAGCGACCAGCGCGGCGTGTTCTTCAGCGGCATGACCGGCTGGTACGTCTCCTCACTTTGGATCGGGCATGACAATTACAAGCCGTTATCCTCCAAAGTCACCGGCGGCAACAGCGCCGCGCCGCTTTGGAAGGAATATATGGCGGAAATCCACCAGGCGAAGAACCTCTCTGACCGCGATATTATGGATGGCAATCCGGAGGATTACGGTTTGACAAAGGTGACCACCTGTACCGTCAGCGGGCAGTTGGCGACCGACGCCTGCCGCAACGACGTGATGGGTTACGGCGTGGTGACGGATTATTGGTACACGCCGACCGTACCGACGGTGCAGTGCCAGATGCACGTTTACGCGGAGGTCTGCGCGCAGACCAACCTGATCGCGACGCCCTACTGCCCCGTGGTGGTCTCAAAGGGCATCGTGGTGATTCCCGAAGGCCACCCGCTATACCGGTTCCTAAGCGACACGCTGTACCAGCCCGTGCTTTCGGAATATCTCGGCATCGCCAGCAATTTGGGCGTATGCACCTACCACCAAAGCGCCGCTGTGTCCGGCCAGGATCCCCTGGTGCAAAACACGCTGATCCCGGATGCGCTCACCCTGATTGAAAACGCGCAGGCATTGCTGTACGGGCTTGACAGCGCAAGCCAGCAATATTTAAGTATTGTCGGCGCGATCGATAACCTGCAGATTGTCATCAACGGCGCTGCGCCAAGTAGCGCGGACGTGGCGGGCGCAATGAGCCTGCTTACGCAGGCGATGGCCGCCGTATACTAGGGGGTGTCGACGCCCCCGGGAATTTAATACTTTTCTTCGTTCATCACATGCATACAGCGGGGAAGATTACCGATCAGCTCCGCCAAACGCGTCTTTGGGTGTTTCCGTATCACAAGCAGCGGAACGATCCAGGCGAGCACTGCCGCGTCCGCCGCTTCGATAAAGCCGCCGACGACCTGCGGCGCGGTAACCCTTGCAAACACTCGCATCGCATGGCAGATTTCTGCCGACGCCTCAATCTCCTCGGCGGCGAGCTTCTTTTCCAGCGTGTCAAACCAGGCTTCCCCGTCCTTATGCAAAAGCTCCGAGCTTTTGCAAAACGCATGTATGGTTTGCTGGGATATCGGCTTCCCGCTCACATTCAGCTTTTCCTGTCCGCGCTCCTTATTCAGCTGCGGAACCCGAATC
>JBDRTL010000035.1:0-3548 GCA_043824045.1 Bacillota bacterium | reverse complement strand
GGCGCGGTTGGCGCGCCCGGCGTGCCGGATCATATTTCGTTGTGGGATTTGCTGCTGGTCATCCGCAAAAGCTTTGACCAGTATGTCAATCTCCGTCCTGTGAAGCTGCTCCAGGGCGCTCCATGCCCGCTGAAGGACGTGAAGCGGGAAGATATCGATATGGTATTCATCCGTGAGAACAGCGAAGGGGAATATGCCGGGAGCGGCAGCTGGCTCTATAAAAACAAGCCGAACGAAGTCGTTATCCAAAACGGCGTGTTCTCCCGCATTGGCTGCGAACGGATCATCCGCTATGCGTTTGAGCTGGCAAAGAAGGAACAAAAAACGCTGACTTCCGTCAGCAAGGGTAACGCGTTGAATTACTCCATGGTTTTCTGGGATCAGATTTTCAAAGAGGTCAGCAGGGATTATCCCGAGGTAAAAACATACTCCCTGCTGGTGGATGCGGCCAGCATGTTTTTGGTGAAGGATCCCAAACGATTTGAGATCGTTGTGACCTCCAACCTGTTTGGCGATATATTAACCGACCTCGGCGCGGCGATCGCAGGCGGTATGGGGCTGGCGGCAGGCGCCAACTTGAACCCGGAGCGCAAATATCCCTCAATGTTTGAGCCGATCCATGGTTCCGCGCCGGACATTGCCGGGAAACGGATTGCCAATCCGCTGGCTTCCATATGGTCTGCGAGCCAAATTCTAGACTTTTTCGGGCATGAGGATTTGGGCCGGATGGTACTCGCCGCTATCGAGCAGCTGTTAGTGGAAAAAGAAACCCTGACGCCGGACGTAGGCGGAAGCGCTTCCACCGCACAGGTTGGGGATGCCATCGTTTCGCTCCTTCAAAAGATGAGCTGGTGAGATTGAAAGCGTAACCTGCAGCTGGAAAATGCCGCAGGTACGCTTTTCTTATCTTTGGATTATGGTTCGGGCATGCGAGCAGGCAATTCCAAGCGCTTCTCTGTGCTTGGCAACGGTTCGACGGGATATAGCGATGCCCTCACCCGCAAGCAACTGTGCTAGCTGCTGATCGCTTAATGGCGCAGCGTGGTTTTCCACACGAATCAGGCTGGCAATTCGCCCACGAATATAGGCGATGGTTTTATCTCCCCCGTTGCTTGGATAGGAAAACCGGGTGAAAAAGAAGGACAGCGGAAAAACGCCAATATCGCAACGAAGGGTTTTATTTTTCAGTGTGCGTGTAACCGTGGAGGCGTGGCGACTCATGACGGCGGCGAGCTCCTGCATGGTGTGCGGGCATGGATAGGGTGAATCCCCAAGGAAAAACGCCTGCTGCATAGTCACGATCGCCTCGCCACAAGACAAAAGCGTGCTATCGCGCCTGTGCAGACTGGCACCGATGCAGCGCGCCGATTCCAACCGTTCGTTGATATAGGTGGTGTTTTCGGAATCCTGCATGTTGTTTTTCCGGATTCGCCTGGCACCGTCGATATCCACCTGGAATTTGGAGCAGACCGCAGGGTTCAGCAGAACAGTAAACTGTCCTTCTTCATCCTGTTCTACCAGCAGATCGGGCGGCGCGTAGGGTGTATCCGAAGTGGAGGCAAACCCGTTGCCCGGCTTAGGATTGAGCGACACGACGGTTTCTTGCGCGCGGAGGATGTCCGCTTCCGAAACTCCGCAAAGCTCAGCCAGTTTACGAATGCGGCGTTTAGCCAGGAGGTCCAGATGATCATGCACGATGCGAAACGCCAGCGGATCCGGTGATGGAGAGCGTTTGATTTGCAGTAACAGGCATTCGCGTAAGGATCTGGCGCTGACTCCGGCGGGAGAAAATGACTGCAGGCAGCGAAGCGCAGCCTTGGCTGTATCGGCGGAGACGGAAAGCGCGGTGGCAATTTCCGCGGAACGCATGGCTAAATAGCCATTCTTGTCCAGCCGGTCAATCAGAAATAGCACGTGCCCGCGCATATCCGGAGATAAGTTCGCCAGCTTCGCCTGCTCCGCGAGGTGTTCGTGGATCGTAACGCGGTTATGCGCGGCGCTGCGGATGTTCAGGTATGCGTCGCCATTGTCCTCCCCTTCCATGTCGCCGTTTTGTGGCACATGTCCGGCAAGGAAAAGCGCACCCTCGTACTGGATGAAAGGATTCTCCAGCGCCTGTTTGCTTAAAAAAGCGTGCAGTTCAAAGGCATTCATCTCCAGGATGTGCAAGGCTTGAATCTGCTGCTGGGATAGGATTGGCTTCTGCTCTTGCACAATACCAAGCTGCACCCTGCTCACATCCTTTTTGGCGTTCAATCGCAGGAAAATACGAGACATATGACTAAAGTATAGCAATGAACTGTCCAAAAAACAAGACATCCGCATGGCTTCCCATTCCAGCTCCAGCAGGGCGGTTAAAAGCAGTACATGGCGTTCGGCGTGCATAGAAAGATCCGCATAAGGAGGGTATCCTATGGAACCAAATCAGCAAAAACCGTTTATCGGCATCGTTTTGGGAGACCCGGCCGGAATTGGGCCGGAAATTGTTTTAAAACTTTTAATGCGACCCAGCACCTATTCTTACGCAAAGCCAGTGCTGATCGGAAGCTATGATCTACTATGTCAAACCACGAAGCGAATCGGTTGCGAATTGTTTTTTTCTAGAGCTACAGTCGAATCGCTGTCGGAAGATGTCGATCCCGCCTATCTGCGCGGCATTCCCGTGGTGAACATCGACGGGGATACCGGTGCGGTCGTCCTTGGCGAGGTCAGCGCAACCGCGGGCAAATTCGCTTATGATTCCATCGTTTGCGGTTACGGGATGCTGGATAAACATCTCATCGCCGCCATGATCATGGCACCCATCAGTAAGCAGGCATTGGCGATCTCGGGCTGCGGGTTCCGTTCGGAATACGAGTTGTTTGCGCATCTGGCTGGGGTTTCGGAGGTGCAGAGCGTTGTCAAGGGCGGGTCGCTATTTCGCTCCTCGGTCATCGGCCACGTTCCTTTCCGCAAAATCATCGAACTTCTGTCCACGGAGCGTATCGTGGATACCGGAGTCGGGCTGCACCACGTGCTACGGGATATTCTGGGGGTTTCTGCGCACATCTGCATTGCGGCGCTCAACCCACATGGTGGCGAAGGTGGCATCCTAGGCGAGGAAGAGGCGGAAATCATCATCCCCGCGGTAGAAGAGCTACAGCGGCGCGGCATTGATATCAGCGGTCCCTATCCCAGTGACACCATCTATTCGCGGGCTGTAAACAACGGTTATGACGGTATCATCTACTTGTACCACGATCAAGGCAACATTGCCATGAAAGCAAAAATGTTTGAAACCACGGCGCTGATTTATACCAATGTGCCATACTCCATCCTCTCTACCGGGCATGGCAGCGCTATGGATATCGCTCCGCTGGGCATTGCGAACGCAACCAACCTCTGCTATGTGATGTCCACCTTGACGACGATATTGCAAAAGAAGTCCGGTACAACGGAACAAATCCGCTGACGTATCAAAGGGGGCGCAAACGTGATAAAAGAACTTCAATTCATTCAACCGGAAGCTTTGCTTTCGTTTATCCATACGGCACTGCGCATTACAGATG
>JBDRTL010000034.1:0-6536 GCA_043824045.1 Bacillota bacterium | reverse complement strand
GACGTGCACGGCCATGCCGTGGCCGATTCCGAGAACGGCTACATGGGTTATGCCGAAATCGCGCAGTACAAAAAGGACGCGCTGGCGCTGGGCGCGAGCGTGCTGCTGCTGGACGCGGGCGACGCCGTGATGGGCATGCCGATCGTCAACCTCGACAAAGGCACCAATGCCATCACCTTCATGAACCTGACCGGCTACGACGCCATGGCGCTTGGCAACCACGAGTTTGACTGGGGCAGCGACAACCTGCTCCGCCTGGAAGAGCTTGCCGAGTTCCCCTTCCTGTCCGCCAACGTGTATAACACAGCCGACGGCACGGATTTCGTGCAGCCCAACAGGATTTTTACGATGGACAACGGCATGCAGGTCGGCGTGTTCGGCCTCACCACGCCGGAAACCCTGTCCAAGGCCAACCGTGCGCTGTTCCCCGGCCTCAGCTTCAGAACGCAGACGGATCTCTACGCGTGCGCGCAGGCGCAGGTGGACGAGCTGAAAGCAGCCGGCGTCGACCTGGTCGTATGCCTGGGCCACCTCGGCGTGGACGACGAAAGCGCGGGCATCCGCTCCCTGGACGTCATCGCCGCCGTGGACGGCATCGACCTGTTTATCGACGGCCACAGCCACACCGTGGTCGACGACAACGTGATCACCAAGGGCGAAGGCGACGCCGCAGAGAAAACCGTGCTGGTGCAGACCGGATGCTACTCGGAAAACCTCGGCGTGGTGATTTTCGACGGCGAAACCCTCACCGCGGGCCTGATTCCCGCCGACAGGTATGAAACCGCGGTTCATCCGCTGACGGACGGCCTCCCCCTGCATGAGGACGAGATGGTCGCCGCCGAAGTCAACAGCGTCAACGACGCCATTCAGGCCGACCTCTCCAAGCCCTTTGCCGTGACCGAAGTGCTGCTCAACGGCGAGCGCAGCCCCGGTGTGCGCACAGAGGAGACCAATTTGGGCGACTTCTGCTGCGACGCGATGCTCTGGGCGGCTAAACAGCTTGTGGGCGACCAGGTGGTTGCCGCAATCACGAACGGCGGCGGCATCCGCGCTTCCATCGCAGTGGGCAACGTGACCATGAACGACATGAAGACCGTGTTCCCCTTCGGCAACACCCTGGTCACGCTGGACGTTACCGGCGCGGAGCTTTTGGAAGCGCTGGAAGCGGCGACCTTCATCGCCCCCGACGCCGTGGGCGCGTTCCCGCAGGTCGCAGGCATCGAGTTTACCGTGGATACATCCGTGCCCTATGCGCAAGGCGCGCAGTATCCCAATTCCACCTACTTTGCGCCCGCCAGCCCCGGCAGCCGCGTAACCATCGCGACCGTGGGCGGCAATCCGTTCGATCCCACCGCGATGTACACCATCTGCACCAACAACTTTACCGCGTCCGGCGGCGATACCTACAGCGTGTTCGCCTATCCCAACCAGCAAACCGGCTACGACACCACCAAGCCGTTGGAAGAAGCGCTGGTGGACTATGTCGCCCAGGTGCTCGGCGGCACCATCGCGGCCCCCTACGACGCCCCGCAGGGCCGTATCACGATCAAGTAACAACACGGCGCAATATGAAAAGCAGCTCTCTATATGGAGAGCTGTTTTTCATTCATCAGCGGCAGGATTATCCGATGACAACCAGTTCCGTATCGGTGAATCTGGCGAACAGGCGGATATCGTCCGCGGTCAGCGCGGTGGAGACCACGGTGTGGTGCCCGCCGCCAGCTTCGATCCACGCCTTCGCGCCTTCCTCAAAGTTCGGCTTGAGCTTCCACATGATCTGCGCCACGGGGAGCTTGGGCATGGGTTTGGGCTGGGCGATCAGCTCGATATTCGCGCATATCAGACGGAAATGGGTGCCCATATCCACCATGCACACGGCGATGCCATCGCCCTTCACGCCGCCAAAGGTTAAACGGGCGGGGTCGGCCTTGCCGCCGATGCCCAGCGGGTGCACCTCGATGGCGGGCTTGGTGGCCGCAAACGCGGGCGAAACCTCCAGCATGTGCGCGCCCAGCACGTAGCCGTCGGTCAGATCATAGGTGTAATCTTCCATAAAGCCGGTCGCGCCTTTGCGGCCCTCGGCCATCTTCCAAAGCACCGCGTTCAACGCGCTGGTCTTGTAATCGCCCTCCGCGCCAAAGCCGATGCCCTTGCCCTGCATGCGCTGGGTGGCGAGCCCCGGCAGCTGCGAAAGGCCGTGGAGGTCTTCAAACGTATCGGTATACGCGCCGATTCCGTGCTTTGCCACAAACTGATCCAGCGCGATCTCATAGCGCGCCTGTTCCTTCACGGCAGCGAGATCGGCTGTTTTCACGTCATACGCGGCGCGGTATTCCCTGATCTTTGCGTCAAGCTGTTCGTCGGTCACAGCTTTGGTCAGCGCAGCCAGATCGCCGATGCCGTAGTAGTTCACTTCCCAGCCGAAGCGGATCTGGCTTTCCACGCGGTCACCGTCGGTCACGGCCACCTGCCGCATGTTGGAGCCGAACATCGCCACCCTGAGCTTGCGGGAGAAATCCAGCGCCTTGGCAACCTCGGCAAACTGCTTAAGCTGCGCGACGACCTTTTCATTCTCGTAATATCCCACCACGATCTGCCGCTTCACGTTCAGACGCGTGCAGATGAACCCGTATTCCCGGTCGCCGTGCGCGGCCTGGTTTAAATTCATGAAGTCCATATCGATGGAATCGTACGGCAGGCGCTCGTTGGCCTGCGTGTGCAGATGGCAGAGGGGCTTTCGCAAAATCTGCAGGCCCTTGATCCACATCTTGGCGGGCGAGAAGGTGTGCATCCAGGTGATCACGCCCACGCAGTCCTGATCGTCGGACGCTTCCTGCATCACGGCGATGCAGCTTTCGGAGTTGATGACGGTCGGCTTCCATTCCACAGTAACGGTGTCCGCGAGCTTCCTGTTGAAAAAGCGAACCATCGTTTGGGTGTCCTGCGCGACCTGTTTTAGCGTTTCCTCGCCGTAAAGATCCTGGCTGCCGGTGATAAAATAGAGCTTTTTCATTTACCGTTCTCCTTCTTGGCCGTAATAGGCATCCTTGCCATGTTTTCGCAAATAATGTTTATCCATCAGGTACTGGTCCGCCCGGGCGGCGTCAGAATTGATCGCCTCGGTGAGCAAGGAAAGCTTCGCCACCTGCTCCAGCACCGCGGCGTGGTACACGGCCTCGTCCGCGTTTTTCCCCCAGGCGAATGGCCCGTGGTTTTTCACGAGTATGGCCGGAACCTCCAGCACGTCTTTCCCCAGCAGGGTTTCGATGATCACCGCGCCGGTGTTCTTTTCATACGCGGTTTCGATCTCCTGCTGGGTCAGCGCTCTGGCGCAGGGCACGTCGCCGTGAAAATAGTCCGCGTGCGTGGTGCCGTAGGCGGGGATGGCGCGCCCGGCCTGCGCAAAAGCCGTGGCATAGGTCGAATGCGTGTGCACGATGCCTCCGATCTCAGCAAACGCCTTGTAAAGCTCCACATGCGTGGGCGTATCGGACGACGGCTTCCATTTGCCGTCCACCACGTTACCGTTGAGATCGACCACCACCATGTCGTCTTCGGTCATACCGTCGTAACTGAGGCCGCTGGGCTTGATGACGACCAGGCCCTTTTCCCGGTGGATGGCGCTGACGTTGCCCCAGGTGAAGAGCACCAGCCCGTGCTTCACCAGCGCGAGATTGGCGTCGCACACCTGCTTTTTCAATTGTTTGAGCATACTATCCCTCCGCTCGCTGCGCTGTTGTTTCATTATTTGCACGCGTACCGGTACACCCCGGCAATATCCGTGCGGGTCAGCGGATGGAAATAACCCAGCTTATCGCCGTTGTTGAGCAGCACCTTTCCGCTGAGCAGCGGGATATCCTCTTCCTTCGCGCCGAGTTCGGCGAAAGAGGTCGGCATGCCGATCTCGCAGTAGAACGCCTCCAGCCGGGCGATGCCCTCCAGCGCCGTGAGTTCCGGGTTTTCAAAGTCCATCTCGCAGTCAAACACGCGCACCGCAAACTGCGCCGCGCGCATCACGTTGTGCCGATACTGGTATTTGAGGAACGCCGGGAAGATCACCGCAAGGCCCGCGCCGTGCGCCACGTCGTACAAGCCGCTGAGCTCGTGCTCGATCATATGGGTGGACCAGTCCTGCTGGCGGCCCACGCCCAGCACGTCGTTATGCGCGATGACGCCGCCCCACATGATGTTGGCGCGCGCGTCGTAATCGCGGGGGTTTTTAAGCACGATGCGCGCATTGCGGATCATGCTGTGCAGCACGCCTTCGCACAGGCGGTCGGTCAAATCCACGCCTTTGGTGTTGGTAAAATACCTCTCCATCACGTGCGCCATGATGTCCGTAACGCCGCAGGCCGTTTGAAAGGGCGGCAGGGTGAAGGTGAGCTCGGGGTTTAAAATGGCGAACTTCGGGCGCAGCAGATCGCTGTCGCAGAAGCGCTTGAGCATGCCCGCCTCTTTGTTGATCACCGTGGAGTTGGAGGCCTCGCTTCCCGCGGCGGGCAGCGTGAGCACCACGCCAAGCGGCAGCACCTCCTTCACGGTCTGCCTGCCGGAATAGAAATCCCAGAAGTCGCCGCCGTACTTCGCGCCCAACGCGATGGCCTTGGCCGAGTCGATCACGCTGCCGCCGCCGACGGCGAGCACGACGTCCACCCTTTCCTTCCTGCACAGCGCGACGCCTTCATACACCAGCGTGTCCCGGGGGTTTGGCTGCACGCCGCCCAGCTCCACAAACGAAACGCCCGCTTTCAAAAGCGATTCCCTGATCTGGCCGAGCAGCCCGCTTTTGATTACCGATCCGCCGCCGTAATGTAAAAGCGCTTTTTGCCCCAAGGCGCGGCATAATTCGCCCGCCTTTTCCTGCGCGCCCCTGCCAAACGCAAACTGAGTCGGGCTGATAAACGAGAAATCAAGCATCGTATCTCCTCCTGCGTACACAATAGCATTGTTTCACGCCGGATACAAGCCATTCCTGCCGCGGCAACCCCGTTTCCCCGCTTCCTTCGCCTTGGCAAAGACCGCCTGCGGCACAATGAAAATGCGCAAAACAATGCCGGCGGCTGCCGATGCTTATGACTTTTGAATGGGGTGAAACCATTTGGGGCGCAGCGCCTTCAAGCCGCCCTTGCCCCGGTTGGCAAGCACGACGCTTTGCAGCAGGATAAAGAAACAGAGCATCGCGCCGGTGGTAATGCTTTGCCACCAGGGTTCCCTGAGCCCGGAAGCAAGGACGATGGATTTGATGGTGGTCAGGGTCAGCGCGCCAAACAGCGTGCCGATGACGTTGCCGACGCCGCCGGTCAGCAAGGTGCCGCCGATGATGGACGACGCGATGGCGTTCATTTCGGCTCCGGTTGCGTTGGTGGCGTTTCCCGCTCCGGTATGGGTGAGGAAAACAAACCCGCCGATACCGGCCAGCAGGCCGCAGATCACGTAGGAATAAAACTGAGTCCGCCTGACGTTGATCCCAAGCATCAGCGCGCTTTGGCGGTTTCCGCCCAGCGCATAGAAATTGCGTCCGAGCTTTGTCCATTTGAGAAGGATGAACACCAGCAATACAACCGCGAAGGCAATGATTACGCCGATTTCCATCCGGCCCGGAATGAGCGCCCCGTTCTTGGCCGTGTAACCAAGCCATGGAATTTCAATCCGCGCGGCCTTCAGCGCCAGAAATCCGGCGTTTTCCGCCGTACGCGGGTCCACGCTGACGACCGTCGTCATCCCTCTGGCAAAAAACATACCCGCCAGGGTCACAATGAAGGGCTGAATTTTCAGATAGGCGACCAGGTACCCCTGCGCCAGCCCGAAGGCAAGCCCGATCCCCAACGCGAGCAGCAGCGACGTAACCACGCTTCCGCCCTGATCGTCCAGGTGAATGACGCAGGCCATGACCACCAGCGCGGTAATGCCGCCGACGGAAATATCAATGCCGCCCGCAATCATCACGACGGTAAGACCGCAGGAGACGATAATCAGAGAGGCGTTGTTATTGAACATGTCAAACAGCTGCTGTGGCCTTAAAAAGCCTCCGCCCCATACGAGCATCGCCAGAACATACATGCCCGCGAATATAAATATGGTGATGGTCAGCAGCAGCTGGGTGTCGGTCATCGGCTCTCTGCGCCTGATGCCGCCGACGGCGCTTACCGTTCGTTTATTCGTATCCATACTAGCCCCTTTCCGTCACAGGCGCATTTCTTCTTGTAAGCCTGGCCCATAAACGGGCGGCGGCATCCTTCACAACAGGGGAACCGATGACGACCAGCAGGATAATCACAACCGCCTTGTAGGCTTTGATTTCCGTAGAGGATACCTTCATCGCATATAAAGTCGTCGTCAATGCCTGAATAGCGTATGCGCCAAGTACGGAACCGGACATCTTGAACTTGCCGCCGCTCAGTGCGTTGCCGCCGATTGCCACCGCCAATATGGCGTCCATCTCAATTTCCGCCAATATGGTTTCGTGGTTGATGAGCCCCAATCTGCTCACCCGGATGCAGCCGGCAACGGCCACGCAGAAGCCCAGGATCATGAAG
>JBDRTL010000033.1:0-6170 GCA_043824045.1 Bacillota bacterium | reverse complement strand
AAGAAGTATCAGTTTACGACCCACGATTTACTGCGGCTGTTAAACCGCATCCGGTAGGAGCAGGCATGGAAGAGCAGGCAGGGCAGGTTCTCCGCATGGCGCGGCCCGCCGCGTATTGGGCGCGGCGCGCGGCCATCCACCACCGCCGCGGCAACAGGCATCAGGCCGAGGCGCTGCTCAGGCATGCCGTGACGCTGACCCCCGACAACCTCCCTCTCAAGCTTTCTTACGCGCGGGTGCTGCAGGAATTACACCGTTACGAGGCCAGCAACCGGCAGGCGTTCGCCGCGCTTTCGCAGGACCCGGACTTTGGTCCCTGCATCGGCCTGATCGGGCAGAACCTCATGGCGCTTCATTATCTGGAGGAGGCCGCCGATGCCTTCGCGCACGCGCTGTATTCCGATTCACCCGATATGGCGGAACTCCACGCCGGGCAGCTGGACCGGCTGGAGGCGATGCTCCCCGAGCCGGTGGATTGCGGCGTCCGGTACCACATTGTGGTGCAGCGGGCGGCGGAAGACCTGGCGGCGGGCGACTGGGAGCATGCCCGGCAATTGCTTTTGCACGCCTGCGCCATGCCCAAGCGGGATGAGCGCTGCCATACGCTGCTGTCGCTGTATTACAAAACGCAGGAAGACCTGCTGCATGCCATACGGGAAGCGGCGGCCGCGTGCCGCGCCGCCCCGCAAAGCGTGCGCGCGCGGTGCGCGCTGGCCGAACTGTACGGCGCGAACGGGCAGCGCGGGCAGGCGATGAAAGCGCTGCTGCTCGCCGCCGCGCGCGTGCTGACCGCCGAGGACGAGCGGCAGGTATGCCAAACCGCATTGACGCTAAACTTCCCCGCGGCCGCGCTGCCGATGCTTGAGCGCATCGGCGCGCACGTGCGGACGCTGTACAACAAAGGCGTGCTTCTGCTCATGGCCGGACAGGCGGAGCGCGCCCTGCAGGCGCTGGAGCAGTGCCGCGCGCTGGACCCGGACGACGTTCCCTCCCGCTATCTGCTCCGCACGGCGCAGACGCTCACCGCGCTGCCACCCAATGAGGCGGCGGCGTATGCAGGCGGCCTCCGGCTCTATCCCGCGCTGCCGGACGCGGACAACGAGGCCTGCTACCGCGACTTCATGCAGGCGTACAATGAAGGCGCGGACGCGTTTGCCAGGCGGCTGCAGGCCGATCCTTCGCTCTGCCGGCTGACGCTGTACCAGGCGGAAAACCCGCATACCGATATTGCAGGCATGCTGGAACAGGTTTTCCCTTATCTGAGCGAGAACTTTACCCTGCGGCTGCTGCGCGAAATTCTGCTGCTGCCGGCGGGCGGAATCGCGGAGAAGCAGCTGGCGCTCCGGGTGCTGATGCACGAAATGGCGAAGCCCTTCGTGCTGTGGTACGGCGGGCGGCTGTCCTTCATCCGGCCGCACGCGGGCGGCGGGACCGCCGAGGAACTGCGGCTGAAGGATCACCTGCTCCGCGGCGGCGCGGAGCTGGACCCGCGGCTTGTCACCCACGCCATGCGCCTGATCCGGCGGATGCCCCCGCGGGTGCGCGCAAAGGCAGCAGCCGCGCAGGGCGGCGCGTTTCTCCGGGCGGTGGAGATGCACTACTTAAAAACCCGCGCGCTCGCCGCGCCGCAGGCGGCGCCCCGCCTGCGCCATGTGCGGCGGCTGTACCAAATGCTTTTGCGCGTCGCGCCCCCAGGCGTAAACGACGGGAAACCCAGGCTGTGGATTTCCAGACGCAGGAAGGAGACCCCATGAAACTGATCAATTTTGACGCGGCTTTCGCAAAGGCCCTCGGCCGCTGGATAGAGGAAAACCGCGGGAAGTTTAGAAACGCGGACGCGATGGAGGATGCCGCGCCCGAATTCTACACGCGGTGGCTGGCGTCCCCCGCGGGCTTCCTCAACGGGGAGACGCCGGGCGGGTATTTCGTGCGCTATACGGACGCCGGGCAACTTATAGAGCTGCTTCTTTCCTATATCGCGGAGGATGTTCCCGTGCCCGACCCGCTGCTCAGCCGCCTGCACGACCTGAAGGACGAAAACGCGCTGTTTCAACTCGCAAAGGATGCAAACGCGCCCGCCGAAGCGCGGATGCACGCCATAGAAATTTTGCGGGAGCTGGAAAGCCAGCTGCCGATGGTCGAATATATCCGCTGGCAGGTGGACCGTAACGCCGACGAGGAGCTTTTGGACAGCGCCCTGGAAAGCCTGTGCGCGATGGGCGCAAAGGCAATCGGCCCCGCGAAGATCGCCTTTCTGGCCGCGGACGATACGGGCAGGGAAGCGCTTGTGGATGTGCTGTCGCAATCGGCGGGCGACGACGACGTGCTCCATTTCGCCATCCGCCGTTTCAGGGAGTGCGCGGACAGGCGCGCGCTGTACGCGGGGTATCTGGGCAAGCTCGGCGACGAGCGCGCGCTGGAGCCGCTCCTCGCCGCCGCCGAGGACACGAACGTATCCTATATCGATTTTATCGAAATCCGCAACGCCATCGAACGTTTAGGCGGCGAAGCGCCCTGGCGCGATTTTTCGGACGACCCGACCTACGCCGCCGTGAGACGGCTGCAAATGAAATAGAGCGTGTTTACACGATCCGAAATAGTCAGCTTTTCGGTGATTTTTACGTCAGGCACGGCGATTTCGCGAAGGAATACCGGGGAGTATTTCAAGCGAAAGCAACAACGCATGACGCGAAAAGAAGCAAAAGGTGGCTGCTGAGCGTTCGTGTGAACATGCTCGTACAAAGGAGAAATCATGATTACCTTAGCGGACATCAAGCAAAACGAATCGATCCGCGCGCTGATCAAGGCGGGCAACCGGTATCTCGAGCACCTTGGATACACCGATCACGGGCCGCGGCATCTGAGCTACGTCAGCCGCACGGCAAGCCATATCTTAATTCAGCTCGGCTACAGCGAACGGGAGATCGAGCTCGCGGCCATCGCCGGATGGGTGCACGACGTAGGCAATTCCATCAACCGACACGACCACGGCCCCAACGGCGCTGTCATGCTGTTCCCCATCCTCAGGGAGGCGGGAATGGCCCTCCAGGACGTCATCGAGATAATCACCGCCGTGGGCAACCACGAGGAGGAAAGCGGCACGGCATCCTCCGCCGTCAGCGCCGCGCTGATCATCGCCGATAAATCCGACGCGCACAAAAGCCGCGTGCGGGGCGGTACGCCCGACCCCAACGATATCCACGACCGCGTGAATTTCGCCATCCAGAAAAACGAAGTCATCATAAACCGCAAGACGCACGTCATCAAGCAGTCGCTGGTGATGGATAAATCAAGCTCGGTGCTGGAATACCTGAACATTTATCTGCCCCGAATCCTGATGTGCGAAAAGGCCGCCCGGTTCTTAAAGCAGGAATTCGAGCTGGAAATCAACGGGCATCCGGTGAACAACCAAGCGAGCGACACCTGTGAGAGGCCTCAGTAGGAATGTATTGCAAGCAGTGCGGCAACTATCTGCCCGATGACGCGGTGATGTGCGACATCTGCGGCGAGATGGCGCGAAACGAAAGCGGCGACCAGGGCATGCGCAGCATGCGCCAGGGGCGCCGCGGCGACGCGCCGCCGCAAGTTCTGCCCGACGAAAAGCGCGACGGCGTGCCCGAATACGGCGATTATGAGATGTCGCCCCTGCCGCCGGAGCTTAGGCGCAACGTGCGCCGCAAAAACGCGGACAGGGCGGCCGACGGGCTCAGCCGCCCCCAAACGCGCACCGGCGTACCCGTGCACGGCAGCGTGATGACGCGGTACGTGACCTCCGGCCGAAGCAAAGTAAAGAACTTGCAGTACCATAAGTTCAACTGGATGCTTTTATTGGTGATCGTCGCGTCTATCTGCGTCGCCTCCCTGGCGGGTTATTTCATCTACATGAAAGTGACCGACGACGGCCAGCGCATGACCGCCAGAAAGCGCGTATTGATGGCCGCCGAGGAAGACATCCTCCTCGCCGCAAACGTTGACCCCACCGTGCGCGCGGAGCAGGAGGAAATGCTTAAAAACTTCCTGTCCGTGCCACCGCAGACGTACTGGCTGGTAGGGCAGGATTACATGAGCATGGGCGATATGGCCGAGGCCGTGAAGGCATTCCGCATCGCCGATATTCTGGACCCTGAAAACTACGACGGGCTGTACCTTTTGGCCACGGTGTACGAGCTCTCCAACCAGGACGACCTGGCCGAGGCCGTTTACCGCCAGCTGGTCGATACCGTCAGCCCCTCGCGGTCCGAGGCGTATGCCGCATTGATCTCGCTGCTCGTTCGCCGCGAGCGCGACCCCGAGGCCGCCGACCTGATGCTTGCGGCCTACCAGAACACGGGGCGCGAAACCTACCGCATCCAGCGCGACGGCTTCATCCCCCAAAAGCCGGAGGTCAACGCCGAACAGGTGGCCGGCCGTTACGAGCTGGAGCAGCACATCCAGCTCACCTCACCGCAGGGGTATGATATTTACTACACGCTGGACGATATGAAAATCCTGCCCGAAGAGGGCGCGCTGCTTACAGGCGGGAGCGTGCTGATTACCGAGGGTACGTTCAAGCTGCGCGCCGTGTGCGTGATTGAAGATCTGCATTCGGACGAGTTTACGGCGCAGTATACGGTGTTTTACCCCGCGCCGTCGGCCCCCAAGGCCAACCTCGCCCCCAACACATACAGCAAGCTGCAAAGCGTCAGCCTGCGGGCGGGTGAGAAGTCCGGCAATTACAAAAGCAAAACCATAGAACAGCAGACCAAGGAAGACGACCTGACGTTTTACTATACCTACGACGGTTCACAGCCCGATCCCGCGATCAGCCCGGTTTACGACGGCACGCCCATCAAGCTGCCCACCGGCCGCGTGACCCTGCGGGCGATGGTTGTAAACGGCTACGGCAAGCGCTCCTCCACGATGGAGATCGGGTATAAGTTCCTCGTGACGCCCTACCTGCCGGAGCCCTACACGCGGGAGGATACCTTCCAGGGCTTTAAGCTGAGCGTGACGCAAATGGAAGATTTTACAGCCCTCATCGGCGAGCCGGATACCGCCTTATCCTTCCAGTACCAGTTCTACGAGGGGCAGGCGGAGGAGCTAACCTACGGCTGGGGCAAGGCCGTGTTCATCCTATCGGGCAATCAGTGGCAGCTGGCCAGCGTGGACATGAGCCGCAATATCGCTTCGCCGCCGCGCGGCGTGGGCGTGGGCTCCGCCGAAAGTGAGATCACCGCCGCATTCAAGGATTTCGGCATGCCGCAAAACCAGGACGGCAGCCGCAACCTCTACTATGCCGATCCCGATACCGGCGTCATCCGTCAAAACACAGACGGCACCCGCACCGTCGAATACTCTACCACGACACTGTCCAGCAAGATGATGTACCTGCAGTTCATTTTGGACGCCCAGGGCGTCTGTACCCGCGTCGTGCATTACTACCGGCCATAGCGACAGTCCAACTGCAAAGGCACATCTCAGTTTCCATCAACATATGCAAAACGAGGTAGGCCGCCGTCCGCCTCAAATATCAACAACCCGCCCGGAACGGCGTACGAATCGCATCGGTCCCGACGGGTCAGAAGTGAGGTTGTCCTCTATCACGGATTCATCATACAGCCTGTATGTAAACCCGCAATCACACGCAGATAAAACCTGGGTAAAATAATCGCCGCCGCATCCGCCTGGTCGTTTCTGCATGTTTTTCATTCACCACGTATTATAATGCAGCGCATTTCCCAGACTCACGTTTTTTTGCGGTAGGACTTTTGCGGAATCGGATTTATACCCAAAGGGTATAATGCAGGCGATTTCATATTCGCCGGGAATCCCAAGGACTTTTTTAACTGCGGCCGTATGTTTCGGAACGAAAGTAACGCCAAACACGTTATCTTCTGCGAAAGACAACAGAATATTTTCTATGCAGCACCAAACCGATGCAAAGCCGTTGAGATCATATATGCTGCTTGCCTGCTCCACTGGTGTTTTGGGTTTGTAAGCAACGGTCAGCAGGCCGGGCGCGCTCAGTATCATTTTTTTCTGCTTTGGGATCGCGTCCAGATACATGTCTTTCGCCAGGATTTCATAATTCCGGAACGCTTTTTGCATATCATTCGTGATCACAGAACTCATTGGTTCTGTCTGCGTGATCGCAAGGCGTATCGCCTTGTCATCCGTCAGAATGAAATAGT
>JBDRTL010000032.1:0-3492 GCA_043824045.1 Bacillota bacterium | reverse complement strand
GTCGGTTTATTTGTTGCCAGACACTTAGCCAACACGAAATTAGGAATGAGGAACTTCAATGAATGAGGAATTTCGTTCAATTAGGAATGAGGAATTAGGAATGAGGAATTGTGGTGCGGTTGCTTTCGCAACCGAATGATTGTAAAGGCCTTATTCTGACGCGGCAGATTGATACAACACCTGTGATGTCTTGATGAATCAGGAGATTGCGAAGCAATCTATCTACCATTCCTCATTCCTAATTCCTCATTCGTTGAAATTCCTCATTCCTAATTCCTCATTCATTGAAATTCCTCATTCCTCATTCCTAATTCGTTGCACGCGCTTCCTACAGCGCCAATTCCAACAGGATGTTCTGATAGGTCAGCTCCACCACTTCGGCGTCCAGATCGGCGATGGTCTGCCCGTCGGCCTCCGCCTGCGCCGCCTGCAAGATCGCCGGGTTTTCCACAGGCGTAATCATCAGCCCGGCAAACTCCGCGCCGTCTTCCCGCGTCCAGGTTTCCCCCTCCGGCACCACGCGGTAGCCCGCAATGAACGCGGCGCACTTGCCCGCGAAGAAGCCGTCCGCGTCCGCCCACGGCGTCAGCGTTCCGGCCTCGTTTTGCTGCGCGTGCGCCTTGTATTCATCATCCAGATATAGCATAGCCTGCCTCCCACTTCCCTGATTAGCGAACCAGCTCGACTTCATGAATATAGCTGTACACCGTTCCATCCGCGCGATTAAAGCGCACGCCCACATAATACATGCCGGATAGCGCAGATACATCAAGCGTAACGGTTTGGTTATTGCCGCTTGAGAACCCTGTAGCTGCCAGAAAGCTGCTGCTGCGTCCTGTGTTCACTCCCAGCTGGCCAGTATAGCCGGCTGAGGTGATGAGCTTAATCTGCGAAACAAGCGTAAGGTCAACAACCCGATCTGTCCACATGACGCCATATCGGTCGCCGGAATACTGATACTCGCTGTAAAACTGGATATCGTCGCTTCGGCGCGTCCACGTCACATCGCCGGACTTTACCTCGTAATTCATCACCGCAAGGAACTCAGTACCGTATGTGTAAATCAGCATTGTCACTTCCACCCACGCGCCGCCCGTGTACACATAGCTCTCCAGCAGCACCCATTCCGACCCGTTATATTGATACACCGCACGCGGATGAACCGTAAACAGGTCAGTCAGAGCGATGGGCGCAAGGCTATCCCCTCCTAGCCATACCCACACGTCGCCGGAAGCGGGCGACGCGGGCGCGTCGGCGGACGCAAACACATCCGCAATCCGCAGCCTGCGCTTGAGCTTGTCCAAATGCTCTGACATGGTTTGTTCCTTTCAGGAGAGACGCCGGGGGCTATGCGCCCCCAATCCCCTGCAGTCAAGGACAGTGTCCTTGACAATCCACCTTTGGCCGCGCAAAACGCGGCCAAAAGATGGGTCAATGGCAAAGCCCTTGTCGGGATTATAGGGGTGAAACCCCCTATACGTCTTTATTATTGGTGATTGTACGCCTGCTCAAAATGCCTGAGATGCGAGAAAGCAAGGGTGGCAGGAGGCTGAGCTTACTCGTTTGTAAGTGATGCCGACTGCCATCCCGCAGATGACAAAGCAGGTCAGGTATTTTCAGCAGGCTGTTAGGCAGTCGCGTAGTGCAGATATATCCCCGCCACCTTGTTTTCATACACATCGGCGATGGCCACATGGCGATAGCCGAACTTGTAGCCGTCGGTGGACTGGTTGATATCGGGCAGGATGACCTTGGGCGCGACGTGCTTGGAAAACTGAATCACGGCGCTGCGGTGGATGATCATGAAGTTGATGTTCTTGGCCGCGCTGCCCTTTACATAGCCGCCGACTTCCTCGCCGGAAGTAGTGCCGTCGAGCTGGTCGATGGCGGTATAAAAGCGCGTCTGCGGCACGAGAATCTTGCCCTGGAAGCGCTCCATCACCTGGCGGCTCTTGGTGGTATCCAGATCGGCGATCAGCCCGTCCAGCGTGGGCGTGATGAACAGGAAGCGGCCCTCATAGGGAATCTCGCATTCGTCCAGCGCCGTCACCGCGGCGCGCAGCGCGGTAACCACGGCCGTGCCAGTGGTCAGGGCCGCGCCTTCGGCTATCTCCGAGATGCCGGACATGCCGGCGTACTTGGCGAAGCGGAAAGCGTCGAGCTCCGGCACCACTTTGGTGCGGATCAGCTCGCCCGCCAGCCGCCCGTAGGCGACGCCCGCGGTTTCGAGATCGTCCATACTGTCCACGGTAAACATGCGGCCGCGGTCGAAATTGCACTGCACGGTCTCGTTGGTCAGCGTCACGTCGCCGGAGACATAGCCGCTGGCCCTGTCGTAGTTCGCCAGGCCCTGCACGCTCATTTTGGGGATGATCAGCTCGTTGGCGTTCGCGCCCTGCTTAACCAGATCGGAGCTGCCGTCGAGCACGGCGGTGAGGCTGGAAAGCTTGTATATCTCGTCCAGCGTTTCGGAGAGGGTTTGCTTGAACAATGTGATCGAATTTGCCATGTTTTTCTCCCTTTCATTTTGCATAATGAGGAATGAGGAGTGAGGAATGAGGAATGAAGGAAAGATTGCTACGCAATCTTCCGATTTCAACGTGCTTTGATGCAGCAAACGAACGCCATGTTTGATTGAAATTCATTGTTTTAGAATGAGTAATTACATTCATTCGGTTGCGCCAGCAACCGCACCGCCATTCCTCATTCCTAATTCCTCATTCCTGATTGATTAGGTTCCTCATTCCTCATTCACGTCTTACAGGATGCCGACCGCCTTCTTGAGTTTCGCTTCGAAGCCCGCGGCGGTGCTCATCGCGGCGGCGGGCGCCATGCCCTTCATGCGCTCCTCGATGCCCTGCTGTAGCGCTGCGCGGAAGGCATGCTCCAGCTGATCGATGGCGGCGTTTGCGCTGTCCGCATCGGCGTACTCCAGCGCGTCGGCAAGCTCCGCGGGCAAGCCTTTCTTTTGCAAAAGCTGCACGGCTCCGGCGCGCACCTCGCGGCGCCTGAGCGTTCCTTCGCGCTCTGAAAGCGCGGCTTCCCGCTCGGCAATCCGGTGCTCGGCGCGCTGCTCGGCGGTCATCTGCGCAAGCTTTTCCGCCTCCTGCCTGGCCTGCGTTACGGCGGCCTCGGCCTTCTTGCGCTCGGAGGCGATGGTCTGGCTCACGATGCGGTTGATATCGTCCTGCGTGAAGCTCTTTTCCACGGTCCCGGCCTTCGCCGTTTCGGCGGTCTCCTGTGCCGGATCGCCCGGTTTCTCTGTAATATTGCTCATGGTTTTCCTCCCGTTTTACGCCCGTCGGCTATACTCCCGTTATGCGGGTATTCTGTAAAAAGCGCCCCACGGAATGGCGGCGCCAAATACCTTTAGTGAATGAGGAATGAGGAGTGAGGAATGAGGAATGGCAGTGCGGTTGCTTCGCAACCGTTCCATTCTGAATTCATTAGATTACGAAGTAATCTTTCCACAATTCCTCATTCCTCACTCCT
>JBDRTL010000031.1:0-7448 GCA_043824045.1 Bacillota bacterium | reverse complement strand
GGACGTTTCGAACTTCTCGCCGGTCTGCTCGTCGTAATACGCGATATCCGCGGGGCTCAATTTAACCCTTGTGTCCTCCGCGCGCTCGTACCGCCCCGGCTCGCCGAAGCTTTGCGCAAGCATCGCGTCGAGCGCCTCGCGGGGCAGTTCCACATAGATGGCCTCCCGCGACACATTCATCGTTTCCGCGGGCACAAACAAGAGGATTGCCGCAAGCAGAATGACCGCCGTGAGGATTTCCATGTAGAAATAGAACCCGCGGGAAGCGATTTTCAGCTCCTTTACGTAGTTATTCCACAGTTTCATCCGCCGCCAGCCCCTTTCCGGTGACTTTGATAAAGATCTCCTCCAGGCTCGCCTCCGCGGAGTGCATAGTGAGGATCTCGCAGGTATTGATGATCTGGTGCAGGCGTTCCCTGTCCTCGGGCTTTTTGGGCGCGAGGGTCTCCTTCTTCACGGCGCCGCCCTCGATGAATTCCACGGCAACCGTTTTATGCCCGTATCTGAGCTTGAGCGCTTTGGGCGAATCGATGAGCTTCAGCTCGCCGTCGACGATGAACGCCACGCGGTCGCAGAGCTCGTCGGCGATGTACATGTTGTGCGTGGTCAAAAACGCGGTGACGCCGTTGCTGCATTCCCTGCGGATGATCTCCTTGATCTGCGCGGAGATGGCCGGGTCCAGCCCCGTGGTCGGTTCGTCCAGAAACCACATCACGGGGTTGTTTAAAAGCGAGCGCGCGAACGTCAGCCTGTGCTTCATGCCCTTGGAAAACGAACCCGCCTTCATCTTTTCCTTGCCGCCCAGCCCCACCATGTCGATCAGCGCGCGCGGATCGCGGGTGGGCACGTCGAAAAGCTTGGCGTAGTAGCGCAGGTTTTCCTCGGCGGTCAGCTTGCCGTAGAGGTTGGACTGCTCAAAGCTCATCCCAATGCGGTTGAAGCGCTTCTTGTTCTCCCTGTGCAGGTCGTAGCCGTCGACCGCGGCATCGCCGCTTTGCAGCGGCAAAAGCCCCGTAAGGATGCCCTGCGTGGTGGATTTACCCGCGCCGGACGGCCCCAGGAACCCGAAAATCTCTCCCTTTTGGATATCAAACGAAAGGTCTTTGACGGCGAAGCGGCCGCCCCGGGTGTAGGCGTAGGACAGGTTATTCACATGGATCATGATCTTATCTCCTTTGCTGTCGATATGGCGCCGGCCGCATTTTATTACGTTTTCGGTTTTTGGATGCCGTACAGGAGGATCTGCACGCCGAGCTCGCACAGCGTTTCCAGATCGTCCATGTTCATCCCGCCGCCGGGCTTTGCGGCAAGCAGGTATTCGATGATCGTGGTGTTGATGTTTGAGACCAGCCGGAAAAACAGCTCCGGCGTAATCCCCGCGGGCAGATCGCCGTTTGCGATGGCCTGGCTGACGAATGTGTACAGCCAGACGAACAGGTCGGTCTTGTCCACGTTCGCAACCATCCTGCGGTACAGTTCCGTGTCCTTAATTTGCAGAAAACTCTGGGCGGCCCGGAAATACTCTTTGTGTTCCAGCCCGAATTGAAGCCCGCCCCGGTACATCGCGCGGATGAAGCCCTCCAGGCTATGCTGCGTATCCTTTTCCAGCTCGCGCCGCATATACTGCGCTTTCAGCCTGGCGGCCTCCTGCCCGATGTAGACGAACAGGTCGGCCATATCTTCAAAGTACTGGTAGAAGCTGCCCGTGGCGATACCCGCGTCCTTCACGATGCGGGTGACGCTGGCCTTATCGTACCCCTGCGCCGCAATCTCGCGCAGCGCGGCGTTCAGGATACGCTGCTGCTTTTCTTCTTTCAGGTTGAAAAACGTTTCCCTTGGCAATGGCCTCACCTCGCCGCTCACGTAGATTTCTATGAATGTGAATTCATATTCACATTATAAGCAGGGCTTATGGACTTGTCAAGCGTCATTTTGGCAATTTGAAACAATCAGATGATGTGTTTATACAATACGCCTGTGTATAGCGCCGTTGAGGCAGCGCTGTTATTCTCCCGCGTCCTCCGTGCCCGCCGCGACAAGGAATCCTGTTTTGGGGTCGACGCGGTAGACGGTGTTCGTTGCGATCACAGCGTCCGCTGTAATGGCGGGGGCGATGATGGTCTGCAGATACGTGTCCGCGCGGTATATAAGCGCGTAATCGTACTGCGAAAGCTCCGCTTTCCATTGTTCGGGCGTAACGGGGTACGCCCATTCGTTGGGTTTTACCGCGGGATCGGAAAGCCAGCAGGTTTTTGCGGGGTTTACGCGGCGCGGGTAAAGCGCGTAGCGGAGGGTATTGTATGCCGTGCCGTCGTCGTTCTGGCTGACGATATACACGCTCGCGTCCGCGGGAATCTCTTGTTTGGCATCGCCGGCGATCGCGAAGTAGGTATGGTAGCGGTCGTTCGCGGCGATAAAATCACGGCTTGTGAGATTGCCGATCGCGCCGCTGCCCGTAAGCGCGACGCACAAACAGGCAAGCATGACGAGCACATGCCGCCGCCAGGTCCATTTGGGCGTCTCCGCCAGCACCCGAAACGCCGAGGCGGCAACAAGCAGCAGCCAGAACGTATAGCCGACGCCGATCAGCCGCTGGAAACCGGCAAGCTTCGCCGTATCGGCCGCGTCGATAGCGAACAGGTACGCAAACCAGAGGCCGATCACATACAGCAGGGCGGCGGCGGACGCGTGCAGGAGCGCGGTGCTCGTATCCCGCAGGGTTTCACGGGCCTTCATGGCGCGAACCAGCAGCACGGTGACGCCCGCCAGAATCGCCGTAAGCCCCAGATACGAAACCCGCAGCGTAAACAGCGTGAACAGCGTCGATTGGCCCAGCGACAGCCCCGCGCGCCACACGGCCGATTTCGCCAGGAAGTTCTGCCAGTAGAGCCGCAGCGTGTCGGCCACCGGGGCGGCGCCGTGCAGGGCAAAGCTCAGGTGCGGCCAGGAGAGCCGCGCCAGCAGCACGCACAGTACGGGAACGGCGATCAGCGCCGCGCGCCGCGCGCGTTGGGATTGCCTGTAAGCATCCGAGCGCGGCAGGGTGACGGCGTACACGATCAGCGCGCCCAGCGCAAAGTACAGCCCCGCGTCTTTTATGAGCGTCAGCGCAAACAGGTACAGCCCCAAAATCACGGCCTGGGCGACCGATTTCTTCTGCGCCGCGACAAGGAAACCGGCCGCAGCGAGGATGGCAAGCAGGCCGTCGGGATTGAGCGCGGAAAACAGATCAAACGCGTTGAGCGAAAGGCAAAGAATAACGAGGAAAAAGAGCGCCGCATAGGCCGCCCGCACATATTTCTTGGGATGCGCGCTCACCGCAAACGGCAACAGCAGCGCGAGGCACGCCGTGCCGCCCGCAACGTACAACAGCCAATCGGCAAAGCCGCCGCCGGGGCTGAACAGGGAATGGCCGACCTGAAAGACGGTCTGGAACACGGAAAGCGCGGGCGAACAGGATATCACGCCATCGGGCGGAGTCAGGCTGTTTGCATAGAACATCGCCTTGGGCGCGAGCGCCCACTGCGTGAGCTCCGCCTGCTCCAGCGGAATGCGGCCGACGCTTACATACAGTATCCACGCAAATCCCAGCGCAAAGAACACCGGGGACAGATCCCAAACCGGACGCCACCGCCCGGGCCTGCGGAAACTCAGGTACAGCCCCAAAACGCCCAGAGCAATCATGGCGGGCACCGTGACGATCACGCTGAACTTAAGCAGGCCGAGCAGCCCGCACAGAACCGTATGCGCGATCAGGAACACGACGCTCAGCGGGATCGTCTCCGCCATGCACCGCCTGAGCGCCGCCGCTAAAAACACCGCGCCTCCGAGTATCGCAAGGAACACCAGAATACTGCCCGCCATACGCAACCCTCCGCTTTTTCCCCATTTTACCACAAATCGGGCGCGGCGGGCGCAAACCTCTGCGTGACGATTGACTTCTTCCCCCCACCAATTTACAATGAACCTATCCCCAGCCAAAGGAGCACGGCATGATTTCCATACTCATCCCGCTTGCGCTGCTCACGCTGGCCGCGCTTGCCGCCGGTTATCTTTTCAGCCGCAAATTGGAAGATACGCTGCCCGTCGTGATGCTGGGCGTGATGCTTTTGCTGTACGCGTTTTACGCGTTCAACCTGCTGCGCCTTGGGCGGATCTGCGTGATCGCCGCCCTTGCCTCGCTGCCCGCGGCCGCCGCGTTCCAAATGATCCGGAAACGCGATTTCGGCAGGTTCTGCAAAGATATCGTATTCACGCCGCAGACAGCGCTTTATCTCGGGCTGATCGCATTGTTCTATTTTCTGTCGCAGGGCAAGCTCGTGGGCATCTGGGACGAGCTGCGGCTGTGGGGCTCGCTGCCCAAGGCGCTGCACGCGTACGGCACGCTGCAGTTCGGAGAGGACGCCGCGATCTTTGTATATTCGCAATCCTACCCGCCCGCGATCCCGCTGCTCGGGTATTTCTTCACCAGCTTTTCGCCCGTGTTTTCGGAAGGCGCGCTGTACTTCGCGCGCGCGTATTTCGGGCTTTCACTGCTGTTGCCGCTCACGCGCAAACTCACTTGGGCCAACTGGCACGGGCTGGCCGCCGCCGCGTTTTTGATGGTGTTCGTACCCTACTACCTCACCACCAACGATCCGGATTTCGCCTTCTACTACGAAAGCCTGTACGTGGACGCGCCCGCCGGGCTTTTGTGCGGCACCCTGTGCTGGCAGGCGATGGACGACTGCTATCAGGACAGATTTTCCACTGCGGCGTTCTGCGTCGCGCTCATGGCGCTGACGCTGACCAAGGATTTCGGCGTGCTGTTCGGCGGCCTGTGCGTGGCTGGAAGCATGCAGTGGGTGCTGCGCGCCGCGCGGCAAAAGCAGCTGAAACCCGCACTGATCAAAGCGGGGCTCGCCGCCGCGTCGCTTGTGATCGCCTACCTTTCGTGGCAGGTGCTGATGCGCGCGCACCACGTGATCAACTACAACACCGTGACGGCGGCCATCCCGACGTTGAAGGCCCTCAGCACGTCGCTTACGTATCTGTTTTCGTCGATCCTGACCGTGAACCTGTCCGCGGCGAGCGTCACGCTGCCGTTCGGAACAGTCGTGCTGCTGCTTGTACTTTGCTACGCGATGCTCGTGTACCGCGGCAGGGAAGCGCTTAGGGATGATCTGCCGTTTATCCTGCTGCGGCTGGCCGGTTACGCGGGGTACTTTTTTGCGTATGTGATGATGTTTCGCGACGACATCGCGGGCGGCGTGTTCCCAAGCATCACCCGCTATATGATTGCCATGCTGCTATGCGAAACCTATGTGTTCCTGATGGCGCTGATGAAAGCGTCGCGGCGGCAAAAACGGTTCCTGCACCGCCCCTTCCCGTCGCTGTCCGCAGGGGCGAAAGCGGCGGCCGCGCTGCTTGCTTTGTGCCTCGCGGCGCTTTCCGTGTTCACGGTGGGCGAATTCTGGAAATACGACGGTGGCGTATACGGCGACGCGGAGGACGCCGCCGCGGCTGTTACGCAAAACGCGGACGCGCCGGAGGGCGAGATCGCCGACGTGTGGCTTTTAATCGGCGGCGACGTGTGGGAAAACTCCCTGCTGCACCACCGCGTCTACTACGATCTGGTGGGCACGGACGCGCGGATCAAGACCTATATTCTGCAGACCAACATCACCCAAAGCGGCCTTTCGTATACGCCGGAGTCCTTCCTCGAAGCCCTCGGGACGGGCGGGTACGACTATGTGCTTGTGCTGTACGGGGACGACGAACTGGCCGGGGAGTTCGGCGCGCTCTTCCCGGAGCTGATCCCCTATGAAACGGACATCCTGCTGTACAAGGTACGGCAGGATGACGGAAATGTGAAGCTGTCGCCTGTGAACTAAGGCTTTTGCGAAAGCGTTACCCAGAACGCCGGAATGTTGAATTTTTGGGATATGCCGTCGTTGGACACGTCTTCAAACAAATCGATCAGCCGCAGCCCGGCTTGAATCTGCCCGCGGATCTGCTCGTCCAGCGTATGTGAGAACTGAATGCCGTCGTTGTCCCGGAGCGATTTTTCGTAAAGCGCCTCGTCTTTGAGCGGGTTAAACGGCAGGCTGTATTTGATCTCGCAGCCGTCCCAATCTGTCAGGTACTGAAACCCGTTGTCCAGCCCCGCCATCAGGCGGCCGCCGGGCTTGAGCACGCGATAACACTCCCGCCACACGGGCAGCACATGCTCGATATAGCAGTTGGAAACGGGATGAAAGATCAGGTCGAAGCTGTCGTCTGAAAAGGGCAGCGGCTTCGTCATATCCGCGCGGACGATGCGGATATCGTATCCCTCGCGCCCGGCCACCATGCGCTCGCTGTCGAGCTGCTTTAAAGAGTAATCAAGCACCGTGCAGTTTGCGCCAAGCGCGGCGAAGACGGGCATCTGCTGCCCGCCGCCGCAGGCCAGCCCGAGCACGTTTTTGCCCTGCAGGTCGGGGTACCATTCTTTGGGTACGGGCAGCGTGGGCGTGAGCACCATCTTCCAGTCGCCCCGCTTTGCCGCCATAAATTCCTCATGCGTTACCGGCCTGCCCCACTCCCAGCCTTCCTCCACCCAGCTGTCCACGGCCTTTGCGTTGATATCCTGGTAGTTCAATCGTCATTCTCCTCTTGCGCGGCAACCCATGCGGGATACGCTTCCCGCACGGCCTGCTGGGATACGCGGTTTTGTTCATCATCCATCAGCGAAAACGCGATACAGTCGAGCTTCACATCCTCGGGCAGCGCGCGGAACGCCTCGGCGCCGCGAAGCCTGAGCACGGCGGCCCGCGCCTCCGCCTGCGGGAAATCCTCTGCAAACGTATGCTGGCCGTTCATATCCCCGTACTGGTATTCCATGTTCTCGCCCTGGTCGAAGCGCTGCACGAGGGCGGACACCAGCCGCGCGGCGTTGCGGTCGTCCTTCATCAGCTTTTGGAAGTACACGCGGAAGGATACGGCGTCCGCCTGCTTCCAGTACTCCAGCACCGGCAGGGGCTTGTGCGATTCGAGCCAGCTGCCCTCCAGCGCGATGGCGTGGATTTTATTCATCAGCTGCCTGAGGTTCGCCTTGACGATATCCTCGTCAATCGCGATGTTTTCCGCGTCTGGATTGCCATCCCGGATGCGCGAAAGCAGCGATACGAGGATGGGAATGGTGTGCTTGTCCGCCCGCGTGACCGCTTCTTTGATGCTTTCCACCCGCATGTCGCCCCGCATCTGCGCGAGGATCCGCAGCGCGCAGTAGCCGCACTCGTGGAAGAACGAACGCTGGAACGGCTTGTCCGTCGGCGTTTTGCCCTCGGGCAGGCGGCTGAGCCACAGCACCTCGTAAAAGAACATCGGCAGCTTGTCCTCGGGTATATCCGAAAGGTAATGCGGCAGATGGTTCAGGTACGCGTTGCGCTGCTCGGGCTTTATCAGGCTGTCGGTATACGCGCGCAGGC